>CAXGBK010000130.1:0-6127 GCA_964008345.1 uncultured Coxiella sp. | reverse complement strand
TATCATTGCACTTACTGCACACCTGCCACCTGATGAGCATGTAACTTATTTACAAGAAGGCTTTACTTACATTCAAATTAAGCCTTTGCTTTTAGATTCTGCACTGCGTTTACTGACAAGCTGGGATGGTTGTTAGGCCGGAGCGATTTTCGCACCAGCCCATGATTTCCTATGTTCAGTTAGAATTGTAGCTAAATACAAACCACGATTTCTTCTGATCGCTAAGATTGGTTCCTGTTGTGAATTTATCGTAGTGGAATTTGTTGGTGTGTATGGCCAATGTGTATTTTTTCCATTTGTACCCGATAGACGCTTCTAGGTTTTTTCCATTTCTAACTTGCTGTGCAGGGACTGTATTGTCCTTGGAGTCGTGTTTTGCGTAGTGAATCCCCCCACATACTCCGTTGTGATAGAATTTTATGCCACCTTCAACATATCTGAGTCTATTTCCGTCCAGCATTGTGGTAAGCTTTGCGTAGGGACTAAGGAATAGGTATTTTATTTTGTACTTTAGTCCCAGTTCATTCTTTTTGCCATTGGTGAAGTTAGGGTATCGTGTTGCTGTGTACTGAGCGCTTGCCTTGTGCCATGGAATGCCAAAATCGCTGAATATTTCTGCGTTGTATTTCAGTTCTACCGGGGCATTAGGTGCAGCAGCGATCTTAATGCTGCTTGCTGAGATACTGAATTTAACGTTATTGCCATAGTGGAGATTGTATTTTCCGTTTACACCGGCTTTGTCATCGGATAGGGATTGCCCTTTGCTTATATAATTGCTTTTTATCGACATTTCGGTGGACATAGAGAGGTTTGGGATGCGAAGCATACTAATGGGGTCTTCTCGATTAATCGCCCATGTGCTTGTTGTCAATAGTAGTCCTACTAGTATGAATATGTTTGCCATTAAATTCTCCAAAAGCTTTTGCTAATATAATGTTAAGCTAATTTATCGTGAATGTAAAGCTGTTGGAATGTGTCTATTTGAAATGACTGTTATAGATTAGTGCGATACTATTGTAGCTGTTTTTAACATTAGCATGGCTTTTCGTGGACTGAAAAGTGTAGCGTAGTGTGTATGCGTCCGCTTGCGCTTCGATACCACCAAGATAGTATCGTCCTGTATATTGCCAGTCGCCGGTTGCTGCAAATACTGCTACGTTTTCGTAGCTATATCGTATCCCCAATTCTGTATTGGTTCTTCTTACTTTTTGGCTGCTATTGGCTGGTTTTGGCGTGGTGTTGAGTTGACGAGAGTAAGTAATGTAAGGCTCGAGTTGTTTGATATTCACTTTGTAGGTAAGGAAGTATTCGCCGTATGTTTGATTGGTTTGTTCCGGGTACAAATAGCGTAGGTAGCCTGTTTTAACAAGTTGCCATGGTACTCCAAAATTTAGCGCAATTTCACTATTGACAACAAACTCGCTACGTGCAGATGTGAAGTCGCTAGACGGTGCTCCGTTGATGCTGCTCCCGGTAATCCCAAGCAAGAACTTGTCTAGGTATCGTATGGAGCTACCGGCACTGATGCTGGGACGTTTGTTACTTTGATTGATGGATCGGAAAGTTTTGTTGGTTTGGATTACAACATGGCTGTCTACGCCAACATCGGCTAGGTAGTAGGGGTGGTTGGTTAAAAAGGTGCTTTCTGCGAAAATGTTAGCTGTTAGAATCGAAGCTAGTAAGCATAAGGTGTTGCGCATAATATCCTTTCTTAAAGTCTAGTTTAATAATAGTCTAATATTTTGTGGATGTAAATGTTCTTGCGTTTTTTGCTAGTATATTCCTAGGTGCTTTTTTATGCTTGAACGCTCTTGTGTTTATAATGTGTTTGTGGATTTTTATTGTTACTTTGAAGGTTCAGCTTTTCGTAGATGGCCTTTAGTTCCTCTGGCTGGGTTGATGTATTATAGCGAATAATGTCTACATATCCTTGCGTGGTGGGTGTGATGTAGTTGCTGTAAGGTGGGAACTTTTTGTGGTTATAGTATGCGAAGGTGATTAGTAGGCCAAGGCTTGCCACGCATAGTGAAAATACGGTGCCCATGCTTACAAAAAAAGCTTTCATTAGATTACTGGTCCAGCCAATAACTAATATGGCGCTTAATGTTAGGATGTTGATTTTTTTTATTCGGTATTCTTTGACTGCGTTGGTAAAAGCTTGTGTGTTTTCTTCTGAACATTGCTCTAGCAATCGCGCTTTGTGAAGGTTGACTTGGTTGTTTCGGTCTGCAAAATTGTAGAATTCTGCGGTTAGCTGAATAGTTGCGCAAAGTATCGATACCGGTAGATTTCCAATCCTAAGCATTTTTGTGTCGAACCCATGGAGTATGTATGTGCACATCGTGTAGCTGCTTATTGCTGCAACGAGAGCGGTTAGTAATAAGTAGGGCCAATATTCGCCCCAGCTTCTATTCTTGTGAAAGAATTTGAATTTAAAAATAGCATTCAGGGTGTTTGAAAGTAACCCGAGTGATAGTGCTAGTGGAAAGATAAAGTGGTAGGCAACGAATGTGCCAAAAATTATTTCGGAGATAGCACCAGAAAATATGCGGCAGATTTGATTGAAAAATGTTCGCACCGGATCAAACTTTTTGTCGATAAACCTAAGGGCTTTTTGTGGGTCTTTACCAAATGTTTTTTGTAATTCCATTATGAGTTTATAGACGGCTGATTTTGTAGAATGTGTCAATGGGACTTTATGTCGTTGTGATGACTTCATGGACGGATTCCGGTTTGTAGAAAGCTATTTTTTTTATATTAGACTATTTTTTTCTTTATATCTAGTTAAGCTGTTCTTTTGCTGTGTGTTGTTCTGACCTATTGTAAAACTTTTGTTATGGTATTGATGTGTTACATAAAGTAGGGTGAGTAAGAATTTAAGTGCTTGGTTTCATACTAGGTAGCTGGTTGTTTGCTTTTTTTTATGATAGAATATTGTACTGATTATATTATTTTTTTGGATTTGTTATGGAGCATGTTGTTGAGGGCTTGGGTGCCGCTGCATATGATAAATATCGTATTTTAGCATTAGCGGTTATGTTGGTTATTTTACCTGTATCTGCTGAAAGTATTTATGCACCTAGTTTGCCTGCACTTGCTCGTTCATTTGCCATTTCTGAGCATTTGGCTGAACATACCATGACGGTGTACTTGTTAGGATCTGCGCTGGGTAGTTTATTCTGGGGTCAGATTTCTGATTATTTAGGGCGTCGCCCCGTCGTGTTATTGGGTTACTTTGTTTTCTTATTGTCGTCATTTGGTTGCTACACCGCTAGTAGTATCGAGCTCTTTTTATGTTTTAGAATATTGCAAGGTTTTTCTGGTGCAATCAGCTGTATGTGTCAATGTATCAATCGCGATATTTTTGAGCCAAAAGACAGAATCGAGATTTCATCTATAATTGGTACAGTGGTATCTATTGCTCCAGCACTTGGGTCTTTGCTTGGGGGGGTGATTGCTTTAACAGGCAATTGGCGCTTGGCCTTTTTGGTATTGTTGGCTGTGGGAATCGTGTTTTTTACTGCAATTTATACCGGTTTGCCAGAGACGAAGAAGACTTTTGGTTCTGCTAAGAATCCGGCGTTATTATGGAGTTTAGGTAGAGTTTTTACCGATGCAAATCTATTGGTGCACGCTTTGATGATCGGTCTTGGCTTGGGTATCTTTTTTGCCTTTTTCTCAGAGGGGCCTTTTTACTTTGTCCGTAAATTGGAAGGATCGGCTCAACTGGTAAGCTGGATCATTGCGCTCGGTGCATTGGTGTATGCTGGTGGCTGTCGATTGGCAAATCGTATTATTCAGTCTGGAACGCCCTATACCCGTGTTATGGTGATGGGGCTTGTTGTGATGTTACTTGCTTTTACCACGTTTGTTGCTGTGGTAGCCGTTTTTGAATGGTTGGATATGGTTACATGGTCGGTTCAAATTATGCAGGCTGTGTTGGCAGGACTTTGGTTGGTTGCACAGCTTGGTCTTAGCTTTCTGCTGACGCCATCTTTTGCTTTGGCGCTTGAGAATCAGGCCGGGAATGTAGGCATCGCTGCAAGCTGGTTTAGTTTTATATATACGATGTTAAATATGTTGATCAATGCCGGGATGGCTTACATACATAACGATTCGCTTTTAACCATGCCATTATACTTTCTTTTGGTGACGATTACGATGGCCGTTTTTATGTGGTTATCGCTTGACAATAAATGCTTGCATGCGCACAATGTAGCTGAATTCGATTGATAAAATATATGTTAGTGCAATCTACTCAAGCTTTGCGGAAGGCTTTCATCGATTATTTTAAGAGTAAGCAGCATGCGTTTGTTCCGAGTGCGAGTTTGATTCCTGTCGACGATGATACGCTGTTGTTTACAAACGCTGGGATGGTTCCGTTTAAGCAATATTTTCTTGGGCAGTCTAAACCCCCTTTTTCTGCAGCTTGTAGTGTGCAGCGCTGTTTACGTGTTGGCGGTAAACATAATGATTTAGATAATGTGGGTTATACTTCACGACACCATACTCTGTTTGAGATGCTTGGTAATTTTAGTTTTGGCGCATATGGTAAGCGCGAAGCGATAGCTTATGCTATGGATTTTTTAGTGAATGTCTTGAAGATCGATAAAGCGCGTTTGTGGGTTACGGTGTATCATGATGACAAAGAGTCGGAAAATATTTGGCTAGAAGAGCAAGCTATACCAAAGTCTCGTTTGGTTCAGTGTGGAGAAAAAGATAACTTCTGGTCTATGGGCGATACAGGTCCTTGTGGTCCATGTACCGAGATATTTTATGATCATGGTGAGGCCGTGTCTGGTGGGCCACCGGGTAGTAAAGATGAAGATGGGGATCGATTTGTTGAGATTTGGAATATCGTTTTTATGCAGTATGATAAACAAACAGACGGCCAATTAAAACGGTTGCCGCATTTGTGTGTGGACACTGGGATGGGACTCGAGCGTATCGCTGCTGTGATGCAAAATGTGCAAAATAATTTTGAAGTTGATGTTTTCAAACAACTTATAGGATTGTTTTCTGGGTTGACTACTAAGAAATTAAACCCTGTCGCAGAGCGTGTTATGGCCGATCACCTTCGAGCGATTGCTTGGATGATTGCAGACGGTATACGACCGGGAAATGAAGGGCGATCTTATGTACTTCGTCGTGTGATACGACGTGCGCTTCGCTATGCTTATACCAGTGGTCTGGATTTGCCCTGTCTGCATGTATTGATTCCCAAAATGGCTGTTCTTTATGAGCATGATCAGGATTTTATTGCGCAACTTGATGCGATTGCCGTCATTGTTTTGCAAGAAGAGGAATCGTTTTCTACAACCATCAAGCAGGGCTTGGTACTTTTTGACCAGGCGGTTTCTAACTTAACAACGCATGTGATCCCAGGGGATGTGATTTTTAAGTTATACGATACGTATGGTTTTCCGTATGATTTAGTCGCAGATTTGGCGCGAGAACGTGCGTTTACCGTTGATGAGGATGGTTTTAATGCGTGTATGCATACACAGCGTGAACGTTCAAGACGTCATCAGTCTTTTGCGTATAAATCTCAGCAGGATTGGGGGCGTGATTTGCATTCGGTCTTTTGTGGATATGAGTGCTTAGAGGAGCAATCACCCATCATTTATTTGCAATGTGATGGGCATGAGCAAACAACTTTGACTACGGATGATCATTCGGTTGTTGTGCTGGAGAAAACCCCATTTTATGCTGAATCAGGCGGGCAAGTTGGTGATCGTGGTACGCTAAAAACAGAGACTGGTGTCTTTATAGTCGAAGACACACAAAAACAGTATAACGGTATTGCGCATTATGGGTATTTGCAAAAAGGGACTTTCGAAATAGGTCAAACGGTTCATGCTGTTGTGGATTCGGCACGCGCAAAAATTGCGGTGCATCATACCGCTACACACCTTCTACATGCTGCATTACGCGCAGTTCTTGGGACACATGTTGTACAAAAGGGCTCATTGGTTACCGCCGATAAACTTAGATTTGATTTTCTGCACTCGGAAGTGGTGGACTTAAAAGATTTGTTGAAGATAGAGTTGTTGGTAAATTACTATATCGCAAAATCCGTTGAAGTTGAGACAAATGTCATGCCTTTTGAGGATGCGAAAAAACAAGG
>CAXGBK010000129.1:0-4787 GCA_964008345.1 uncultured Coxiella sp. | reverse complement strand
TCTCTATCTTTTTGTATCGTGAACCCATAGTTTCTTAGCGCGCAGCTTAGGTTGGCAACGGTTTGTGCGTTACACCACCTAGGTCTTGAATCACTTTACAAGCAAGCCAACCAGGCCTTGGCTTCTGCCTGGCCCTGCTGCGAGTCCGCTTCATTACCTCTTTGCCGTTTATGCTGACAGGATTGACGGTAAAAGTTTGAGAATTCGGGGATAGTTGGCTGTTGTATTGGCATAGTAGTATATTTATCTTTAATTAAATGATTATAATATAAAAAACATCAAACTCCAACCCCCATTCTCGATTTATCCATAATACTTTTGCTGGCGGTGCTTATTTGGTGCTATCGTATCTGTGTCTTCTTTTGAAGGCGCTATAGCTTTACTTGCGCTACCAGCTCTGGAGCTGCACCATCCACTATTCAAGGCTTGTGAACAACCACAACCGTTCGGATTTACTTTGTGTTCTGATACTAAATTTTATTTGTCATACATGAGGGCACTGGATAGGAAAATGTTGCGTATCTTTTATTAAACGAAGTAATAGCAAAGTGGGCCATACCCCAGTGGGGAGAACTTTTAGTTAAATAAAAAAGCATTAGATACTTGACATATAATTTCAATAACAGTATGATATCATTACTAAAATATTAATAAGGATAATAGCAATGACAATAGAAAAAGTACTTCAATCAGAAATAGTTCATATTGATAGTGAGTTGCTAAAAAAGATTAGGCGTTACTCTACTGAACATACAGATTTTGCAGAAGCAGGCGAGAGCACATCAGCTGTTAAAGAACTTGTTATTCAATCCGATCCTGCTGATCCCGTAAACGATGTCGATTTGGCAATTCTTGCAATACACGGCATTATACATGCGAAATTGCAAAAAATAACACTTAATGGGTGTGATAGTATCACAAGCCTTGGATCACTTGAAAACTGTCGTGAACTGACCGAGCTTGATTTCTTTAACTGCCCTTCTATCGTAGACGACGTTTTTAGGACGCTACCAAGCCTTCCGAAACTTACGCACTTCGATCTTGCAATGGTGCCAAATATCACCGACCTCAGCCCACTCGCAAACTGTGCTGCCTTGACTAGGATTGTTCTTATGGCATGTCCAAGAATAACTAATTTTAGACCGCTTGCAAACTGTGTTGAACTGAATGAAGTTCATATTTATCATAGTAATGGGGATATCGATCTCAGCTCCTTTGCAGGCTGTTCTAAACTTACCAATCTTATTCTACAGAACTGTCGCAATCTCACCGACCAAGACCTCAGCACACTTCCGGTTCTACCCAGTTTGAGACGTCTTGATCTTCTAGGGTGTCATAGAATCAGAGACTTTAGACCACTGACATCACAACCCAATCTTGATGAACTTACTGCGCCTGATTTCATGCCAGTGGACTTAGCATCGTTGTCAAATAGCCGACAAAGTCGCTTTTAATGATGCCCTGTCTTATGATATTGCCCCCATGCTGCCCAAGTAGCAAATTGGTTTGATGGATACAAAGTAGTCCTCATGCCAATGCCAGCTTGGGCAGTGATAGCTATATGGCTAGCTATCTCTAAGTTTCAAGGAGCATGACAACCATTCATACGGTATTCGTCATTACATCCTGATATTCAGGAAGTAAGTTTGGTTTATGCTCTAATTTGAAGACGTACAAGTACTAATAAGAAGGGTCGAAAATGGTTCTTTGAGCGTAACTGTGCTCAATTTTTCAAAAATAAGCTTCTTTCAATCGGCTATAGTATACGCCAGTCAAGTTAATAACTTACAAATTAGAAAGTACTTTTTAACTGCATATATTCTTATTTTCTGTGATATATTCTGTGATCTTTTCGCAATACAACGTTTTATCTCAAAACTAAGCAATCATTACTCTTCATGCACTTTTTTATCTCTTATATGCCCCCACTGAAGGCTTTGCCTCTGCTTCATGCATTTCATCGTTATGTGGTGTTGCAAGTATGGCTTTTTTTAATACACTCGAAAGTACTTTGTTCGGGCAGCCACACCTTGCATGTAGAGAACAAAGTCTATGATAATATTGGTCATCTTTCGTACTGGCAATGACCTGTTTTATATCTTTAATCCAAAACAAAATTTCTTTAGGACCGCTGCCTTCAAGTAATCGCTTAAAACAAGCCTCTGCTGCATTCGATATGTTAGTAATCTGTTCCCCTGAGCAAATAGGCAGTAGCGTGTGTTGCCAGTACGTGATCCAGTGACAATCTCTAAGGTTTCTTGACGAGGAGTCACAGCGTGCAATAAGGGCATTTGTAAAGTACTCAGCAGCTGATATATGTTTGCTAAGAAGAGGAGAAAGCGCGCTGAAGAAATAAACACATATCTCAGGATTGCGTAATATGCTAAATGATGGCTTGTTGGTTAATAGCTCGCAAGAGCGATATAGAACGGATTCAGTACGCGTCTTAAGCTGATCTTGAAATACCTTACTTGCCTGAAAAAGCACTTCGTGTAGATTGACCTTGTTTATTTTATGCTTTGTAAGCTTTAATATTGAAACTGCATAATCTGGCAGTTGTGTATCTCTATTCGCCAACCGCTCATAGAATACTTCAAACGCGGATTGCAATCCACTGATCCAGCCTACGGAGATATCAAAGCAAGTTTTATTATAGTGATCTAAAAGACGCCATAGGGCGTTAGGATCAAGGAGTATCGAATACATTAAAGCCTTGTTCTCAAAATCGGCCAGGCCACTTAGTAATGGGCTTACTATTCGTCTGAGGATTAATTGATCGGTTGAGGTAAAAGGAACTCGCATTGTTATCATCGCAAACTGCTGCCACTCGTCATGAACCCGTTTAGGATCAATACTACTTTTCTCCATACAGGAAAGCGCAAAAAGTTTCATTGCGCGCATTTCGATATCAACAATATCTTGTTCAATGCACTTCTGAATATGAAGCACAAGGATAGCCGCGAAATGATCTAACGAATCTATTTCTTGGCGAAGTACGCAACGTCTACTCTGAATCATTGTGAGAAGCTTAACAAAAAGTTCTAGCGTATATTGGCGGTGCTCGGAGCACATACGCTTTCGCTCTCTGGTTTGTACGCTTTGGTGGTTCTTAGACTCAGATGAGTTGTCAGTAATTAGCGATAAGGGCGTCATTTCATACAAGGAGGCGCTCTTAGCTAAGCAGTTGAGTAAGTCTAGGACCTGGGGTTTTTCTTTAAAGTAACATCTTTCCCCTTGAAGATCAGATAACGCTCCAGGTAAACGTGTAACAATGTCCTCTTGAAAATAGACACGACTTAGGAAAGTTAGATGATCGATTATATGATTTGAATGTAGTGATTTCAAACGAGAGTTCGCATAGTCAGCTACCATACCTATTTGCTTGGTATCAGGATTTATAAATAAGGGCGTATCCACAAGGAATGTGTGTCCTGAGAATGCAGCGTAATGCATGCCAAGTACAATATAATGTAGGTTAAAGGCTGCCGCGTGCTCGGGAAGTGGTTTTAGTATGCGTTCAGGAGAGTAATCAAACACATTCTTTTTTCTCTGAAAAAAAGCATAAGGTGGCGTTGTGAGCAGCATGGTGGATCCCTGAGAGGATTCAAGGCAGTTACAGTAAGACTCCATAGCACCAAGTGCGGCAACACCACAATCAAGCTGGCCACGAAACAAGGCTAAATAGGCATGAGCTACTGTCTCTAGATGAGATAAATGTTGATTAATGAGAGAAATAGGTTGACTTGTAAGGGCTGGATCATATCGGTAAATGGCTTGTAAAGTACGACAAATATCTGCTAGCGTATAAATAAGCAAAGCAGCGCGCGTAGGCGTGATCTTCTTACTGTTAGAAAAGAGAAACAGTAGTGAGTCAAGAATATATTGCTCAATGCATTTTCCGGTAGCGTGGATATTAACCTCTTTATTTTTAGCAAGAGTGCGTAGATTTTTAATGCTACTCCATAATGCCTTACAGTTAGGAATATCGCAAATAGTAGGATCTTCGATGGATGCTGGTAATAACTTAGCAAGTCGCTGTAGTCCAAACAATAGTCGTTTTCTGCTGCCCCCAAGTTTTGCGATTGCATCAACCGTTGGAGGGTTGGTGCCAATTATCACTGAATCTTTAATAATATCATTTAACCCTGATAGTCTATCGAGTGTAACCGTGGAAAGATCTGTTATATTTAGAACGACATTATCAGCAAGCTTATCAGCGTGTGTGAGAAGATCCTCGTGTGTGATGGAAAGGATCATTGCCGTTGACATCGTGGGTAGAAGTTCACGCCAAGATGGTTCGGTTGTGGTGTCTAAATGATCGCCTCCGCTTAAAAGTAGCGTGCGGAATGTATCTCCTAACATAGTTGTTCCTGTTTATAATTTTATTACAATAATTTTCAAGTATACTAGCATACACCCCCTATCAATGCAACCGATGCCATTCTTTTTAGACAAAATAATCAACATATAGCCAAAAACTTCCTTTTACATATCATGAATAGCTGTAGGGATAGATAGTATCTGACGTAATATTGCTTCCTGCGGCGTACCTGGTAAAAGTATATCTGAATGGATGCAAAAAAGAGTAAAGAGAGCATACGCAGTAATCATGACGTGCAAAAGCAATCGGTCTACATACCTTCGATTGTACATCACTAGCGTCTTGTTTTGTAGATCCCTTTTGATGATCGGATGTTAGGTTTTGTCTTTTTAGATACATGACTCTTCTTTCCTCATCTTTACATTCTTTGCGCTCTCCCTTATATTATAGAACGCTTTTGCCGATC
>CAXGBK010000128.1:0-2220 GCA_964008345.1 uncultured Coxiella sp. | reverse complement strand
TTGCTGAAGGTAAGACATTACAGCATGCTGTGCGTGCAAAACATGGTGCAACCGAGATATTTATGCGACCTGCTGGTCTTGGTACAGGGATTATTGCTGGCGGCGCGATGCGTCTAGTATTTAAAGTAGTAGGAATTGAGAATGCACTTGCAAAGATTCTTGGATCATCGACACCTCAAAATGTTGCCTATGCAACGATTAAAGGTCTGAGGGAGATGTACAACCCTGAAATGATCGCGATGAAAAGGGGCTTAAGTATTGATCAGCTACAAGAGGGGATAGCCTAATGAATACTAAGAAACAAAAAGAAGCGTTACTAGTCAAGTTAGTAAAAAGCACGATTGGTTGTACCGAGAAACAAAAAGCGTGCGTCAAAGGTCTTGGCTTGAGAAAACTTCAAAGCTCGCGTTTAGTTGCTAATACACCCGAGAATATGGGAATGATTAACAAGGTTAACTTTTTACTCGAGATCAAAGAGGCATAATCATGGATATGAATAAACTAAAACCAAGTGCTGGCGCAAAAAAGTCACGCAAGAGGCTAGGAAGAGGATTCACCGGCGGTAAAACCTGTGGTGTTGGTCATAAAGGACAGAAGTCACGGTCAGGTGGTAAAGTGCCATCGACATTCGAGGGTGGGCAAATGCCCATACAAAGACGGCTGCCAAAGTTAGGATTTGTTGCCAAGGCAAGTTTAACGCATGAGGAAGTTAAGCTCTACAACGTTAATTCTGCTATCAAGAATGTAGCCGACAAGGATATTGTCGTTGATATGGATTTCCTCAGATTGCATGGTGTGATCAAAAAGTCGACCAAGACTGTTAAAGTGATTTTATCAGGCACGCTGGATAAAAAGATAACACTTAAAGGCCTTCGCGCAACAAAAGGTGTTATAGCTTATCTTGAGAAGTCTGGTTCTGAGTATATGCAAGCTGCAGAGGCCGTTTCGAGTGAGTAAATTTTCTTTATTACATAGTGGCGTTAAAGAGTTGCAGTCAAGGCTGCTCTTTGTCTTTATTGCCATAGTCGTATTTAGAATTGGTACACATATTCCTATCCCTGGTGTTGATCTGGAGCAGATAGGCGTTATCTTTGCCCACGGCAAGACAAACAGTATACTTGGTTATTTTGATATGTTTACAGGTGGTGCCATGTCAAAAATGAGTCTGTTGACCCTTGGTATCATGCCCTATGTTACAGCTTCCATCGTTATACAGCTCCTAAGCTACAGCTTGCCTAAACTGCAAGAACTACGCAAACAGGGCGAATCAGGTCGTCAGATAATGAACCAATATACTCGCTACCTGACTGTCATCCTATCCCTTGTCCAAGGCTTTACAGTCACACAACTACTGGTGAGCAAAAATTTAATACTCGTGCCCTACTGGCTCTTTACGTATTACAGTACGATCACACTTTGCACTGGAACAATGTTTTTAATGTGGATGGGTGATCAAATAACAAGATATGGTGTTGGCAACGGAACGTCATTAATTCTTTTTTCGGGTATCGTGTCTAGGTTTCCTGAGGCTATCTCTAGACTGGTACAGCAAGCCAAGCTAGGACAGATTCACTCTACAAAACTCGTGATGGTGCTTGCACTTGTTATTTCAGTGATCAGCTTTATCGTTTACATGGAACGCGGGCAGCGCCAACTGCAATTAACCTACCCAAAACGTCAGCAGCTCGCTAACAGGGTAAACAAAAATAGCTCAAAGCTTCCACTAAAAATTAACATGGTCAGTGTTATGCCTCCGATCATAGCGCAGACGCTTATCCTTTTTCCCGTGTCGATCGGTGATTTCTTAGCTAAAGCAGGTGTAACAAACAGTATACATCTCATAAGTATGTATTTACAGCCAGGGGAGCCACTCTACATGATCGCATTTGTTGGAATGGTGGTGCTTTTTGCATTCTACATGACGGCTATGATGTACAGCACAGACGAAATCGCCGATCAGCTCAAAAAGGGTGGCGCGCTAATAGGCGGTATCAGACCCGGCAAAAACACTGCAGAATATATCGACAAGATACTGACAAAACTAACATTATTTGGCGGCATATACCTTGCATTTGTTGCACTACTCCCAGATATCGTTATACGATTCCTGCACGTACCACTTCCTTTTGGCGGCACCTCTCTACTTATATCGGTCGTCATCGTGATTGAATTTATGTCTCAGGTACAGACGTATCTTCTACCTGGTCATGTTGAGTCTGT
>CAXGBK010000127.1:0-8021 GCA_964008345.1 uncultured Coxiella sp. | reverse complement strand
ATCCGGTTCAATAGATGTCATATCATCGATGCTCACGTTTAAAGATGTTTTTTTATTGACCAGAGTAAGGAAACTAGATCTTCATCTTGATATGGCCTCCAGGCCGGTATTATCCGAAAGCCTGACAGCCAAAAGATCAGTAACACAAAGAGAGGAGCATTATCGATTCTCTAATAACAAACAAGATGGAATATTGGCGGATCAGATTCAATTGAGGGGAGATGCATCACGCAAGCATAAACATCCATAAATATCTTAGACGTTATTAGCCTTAATTGTATCAGGTTCATACAATTTATAACGGGGTAATGATCAAGCATTCTTTTATTTTTTTGATAAATATATCAAAAGGTTGTATAATGCGCAGATGCGGTGGTCGCTATACATTAGCTGCTGGTCACAAGACAAACGCCTTTGTGCGCGTAAAAAATAGTATAAAAAAATAGCAGGGGGTTAAACAAACAATGCTTTCACATGATAAAAAAACAACCGAACTAATCAATGTTGTAAATAGTGGGGATAAGACGCGCCTGATGGAGTTGCTAGACCAAGGGGTAGATATCGAAGCACGAGATCATACAGGAAAAACGGCCTTGATGCATACCCTCATGAACAAAAGAAGCAGCTGTAATCAAAAAAGCAGTTGCCGTGATCTGCTACTAGAACGAGGAGCAGATGTTCAGGTAAAAGACAAGTACAGCAATTCTGCTCTAGGTCTAGCAGTTGCTTATGGAGACGTAGCAGGCATTATGTCTTTGTTAGCACAAGGTGCAGATATAAATTCAACAAACAATACCCGATCAACACCACTAATAATTGCCGCTAGGTTTTCTAGATTGGCATGCTTAAAGCAATTATTGGAGAATAACGCAGCCACGGATAGTAAAAACAACCATGGTCAAACGGCATTAATCATGGCAGCAGGCAAGGGGGCGGTAGATTGCGTGCAAGAACTATTAGTTGCAGGGGTCGATACCAAAACGAAAGATAGCAATGGGCTAACAGCATTGATGTATGCAATATGGCATAAGAAAGAAAAGTGCGTAGAAGCACTGGTAGCCTCAGGAGAGTCTATATACGAGAGAACCCATACGGGTTGGACAGCATTGATGTATGCAGTTCGGCATAAGAGCATCAGGTTTGTAAAAACTCTACTACAACAGAGTTATAATATCACAGCGAGAACGGATAGTGGTAAGACCGCTTTTTCTATTGCTTCGAGAGGTAATGGAGCCTCGGTAGAGACCATACTGGGTCTATTGGCGGATGCACACCATGCTAATAGGTTTGTAAGGAGGATACGTAGGCGTTTACAAAGAATATCCACAGGAAGAAAAAGCTACAGGGCAAGTATATTGCAAAGATTAATTACCGACTTTAGAAAAAAGCAAATCGGCTTGATACAGGCCAGAGCCAGGGGTAACATTGTGCGTATGAAGAGTCCCAAAAAGCATAACAGAGACGTAAGAAGACTTGCTCTAGAAAATGGTAAAAGCCCATCTCTGAGTATATAGCTATAAACCATTGGGGTTGAAAAAGCGTTAAGATTGCATTTCTCTCATAATCACAAAGGAAAGAATATGGAATAACGCACCTTTAGATGCATGACAAAAAGTCAGATATTACCACAAGACAAGTGGCCATACTTAGCCTAATTACTGCATATGTCAATTTAAAATAAAATGATACGAGCGCATCAGGTACGTTGCTGAATCTAGGATGGTTGTATAGAAATAAAAATAGGTATAAACTAATGTACTGTTTTTGTGAAAATTTTGGAGGATCTACAATGATAGGTAATGCTAAATTATGGAAGTCTTGGTTAATCGTAGGAGTATTATTAAGTGCCGTGATGGGACTACAAGCAGCTAACAAGCGTGCAATACTTGAGACCACGAAAGGGACCATTGAGATAGAGCTATTTGCCGATCAAGCACCTCAGTCGGTTAAGAATTTCGAAGATTACACAAACGAAGGCTACTACGATCAAACCATATTTCATCGAGTGATCGACGGTTTTGTCGTTCAAGGTGGTGGTTTTAAAACGGGTATGGTACAGAAGAAAACGAAAAGTCCAATTACCAATGAAAGCGGCATCAAAAATGATGCCTACACCGTCGCGATGGCCAGAACCAATGATCCAAACTCTGCAACATCACAGTTTTTCTTTAATTTAAGGGATAACGGTTTTCTAGATAAGTCCGACACGAGTGATGGGTATGCTGTCTTTGGGAAAGTCGTATCAGGCATGCAGGTGGTGGATGCCATAGCAAAAACGCCTACAACCAGTCAAGGTTTCTATCAAGATGTGCCGACAGAAGATATCGTCATACTCCGTGCAAAAATCGTCGATTAATAGTCTAATCAGAGTGGGTTATGTTATATATTTACGATAGTAAGATGAAAAAAAAGGTGCCTTTCCAGCCAAAGAATCCTGAGCATATTAGCATGTATGTCTGTGGTCCAACGGTATACGATACACCACACATTGGAAATGCCAGACCCGCTGTCGTTTTTGATATCATGAGTCGGTTACTTAGAGCCATCTATCCGAAGTTGACCTATGTTCGTAATATCACCGATGTGGATGATAAGATACAAAATAAAGCCGAAAAAGAGCGGACAACCATTGAAGCGATCAGCCAGAAGTATACGGAGTTATATCACCATGATATCGCAGCACTGGGATGCAAAGAACCTGATATAGAGCCGAAAGCGACGGAGCATATTGCAGACATGATCGCAAGCATAGAAACGCTTATCAAGCGTGGGAATGCGTATGTTGCCGATGGGCATGTGCTATTTTCACAAAGTAGCTATCCAGATCACGGATCACTATCCGGTCGAGAAGCGGGGAGTAACCGAGCCGGGGCAAGGATTAAGGTAGCCGATTACAAAAAAAATCCTGAAGACTTTATTCTATGGAAGCCCTCAGCAGAAAGCGATCCAGGTTGGGAAAGTCCATGGGGGCGGGGACGTCCAGGCTGGCACATTGAGTGTACAGCCATGATCGTAAAGCATTTGGGGCTGCCTATAGACATTCATGGCGGTGGTGGCGATTTATTATTCCCACATCATGAGAATGAACAAGCCCAAGGATGTTGCCTAGGGCTTGGCGAAGTCTACAGCCGCTATTGGGTACATAATGGTATGATCGCTATTGAAGATGAAAAAATGTCAAAGTCAATCGGCAACATCATACTCGTCAGAGATTTACTAGAACAAGCGCAGGGCGAAACCATCCGTTTTGCACTCATGCAAACGCATTATCGACAACCCTTGGTTTGGCGAGATGATCTATTAGCAGAGGCAAAGAATTGTCTGGATCGTTATTACCGGTGTATGCTGAGTCATCAGGATCACCCTGTGCAACCATCTACGTGGCAAGATGTACCAAGTACGGTAAAGGAAGCGTTACTAGATGATATGAATGTCCCACTTGCCATCAAAGCTTGGCAGGCTATTATAAAAAAGTTGCAACTGGCCAAAGATCTGGGTGAGATTCTTGCGCTGAAAAAGCAAGTTATGGCGACAAATGCTGTACTGGGGATTGGTCAGGATTGTCCAAAGGAATGGTTTGCTAAGCAGCAAACAGACAGTATATCGCCTGAAGAAATAGAACAATCCTTAGCTGAACGTAAACAAGCAAGAAAAGATAAAATGTTTGAAAAAGCCGACGATATTCGTGATAGACTTGCCGAAAAAGGCGTAATGATCGAAGACAGTGCAGATGGCACCATCTGGTATTACAAGCGATAAGGGTTCGAGATTCTGGATAACAATATTGACCCAGTATGAAGATAATCGTATGATGAGTCTCTAATCAGCGGATACAAGCTATGTATACTAAAAGTCAGTTAAAGAGCGGTTTTATATCACTTTCTAGGTGGATATGGGACTTGAGCTGCCAAACAAAAAACCATTATCGCTTGCTATCTTTGTGCTTGGCAACAGCATTTCTAGGGATTTCCTGTTATCTGAACATGATGATGTGGAGTTATTTTTACCAAACGTTCAATGGCGATAGTTTAGGGAATATGATTCAATTTAGTAAGCTCATGCTTGTACACCTAGGCTTGTATACGCTAGGGGAAATGTGGATTAAAAACCAGTTTGCAATGCTCTCAAGTAACTTACAGCATGCCTATGCCATGGCGGTTTATCGTGTTATTAGTAGCAAAAATATCATGCGAGTTGCTGGGGTCAAAAGCTTTGCACAGAAAATGGTTCACGACCTGGAGAATCTAACGCGTGAATACTTAAGTATGATGCATGCACTAATTTTTGGGTTTGCAGTGGTCACTGGAAATATCGTATTTCTATTAAAGCAAAGACTGTATACATTTTTAGCAGGATCATTGGCGGTGCATGGGGTGGTGCTGTGGATAAGTCGAACCATATCTTTTGGCCTTAATAAACAGTCAAAAAGCCTTGAGAAGTCGATTAAAGAAAGAAATACAGCAGTAGATACATTACGAAATGAGGTGACAAATTATTCAGTAAATGCCGAGACAATGAGTGTCTTGGATGGACCAAGAGCGTGGCATATTGCACGAATTTATGCGGTTGCAGCCAAGCGTTTTGTCGCAGGAAGCATTCGTATAAGTTGGTATTTTCTTGCAAATACGGTGAGTAAGTTATACAACCGTTTACATCACCCACTATTGTTTTTACTAATATTAGTCACAAAGCGGCCAACATTCCCCCTATCAAGAAATCCTATTGCGGGTAGTAACATTATGCATATTGCATTGCTACAGCAGAGTATACAGGCGATGATTCAGATGCGCATACATCTTGGGTATTTTATTGAAAAAGCCGATAGTGTCGCCACCATAGAGACATCGCAAAAGAGTATGATCGATGTCAGTAAAAAGCTAGGGGTCAACTTGGGTGATGTAAAACAGGAGGCGCTTACAAAACCCGTTTCAACTGAAGCGTTGTGTCTAAGGCATTTTGCCATAACAGGCCTTATGGTAGGGCTACTGCCCTGGGCTTGTCGGTTCTTAAGTTGGGTGTATCCTACCGCGGTATGGATGGTTCCTACCTTTAGAATGGATTACGTCGCTTATGGATCCGGTACGTTAGGATTACTATCAACTGCTGGTTTGGTGTACCGACATGGTTTGAAATCAGCAATAGTCCCAGGATTTTCAGCTAGTATTTGGGGTGTGGCAGGCCTAGCAACACTCGCGATTTCCTTTATGGTTCAGGGGGTTGCTCCCTGGTTACTGGCAGGTACGGCACCAGGTGCGCTCCAAGCATTATTATCGATTGTACCAAATCTTAATAAGTGTTTTATGCTCATGAATATCGTTTTAATCTACTATTTTAGACCACGTCAAATACCATCAAACCAAGAAGTCGTATCGGATAAAATTCCCGGAACGAAGAAAGCTACGAGTTTAATGCAAAAAAAGCCTTCTAGTAACGAAATGTGGGTTGATAATCCTAGCTTATACGAAGGTGATAAGGAAATATGGAAGCTAAGCGGAAGAGTAGATTGTACACCGAGAAAAGGAGAGCATACATTTCTATTGGCAGGTAAAAATGGCACGGGTAAAAGTGCCACAATTGGTTTTTTAAAACACAGGCTTTGTCAGCAACAGTGTCCTGATTTAGGCGAGTTAATCGGACGGACTGGGCATGTCAATACTTACAAAGGTGCATACAAGCTGCCAAGTGAGGATATCCTTACTATGATTATTCCACAAGATTTCAACTGGTCATTAATAGATCTTAGTACATTCGATTGTAAAATGACCAACGGTACCATAGTTGATTTTAAAGGAAACGATCTTGCAAAGATGCTGGCATACTTTTTAGTGAGCAGCCCTGTGCCCCAAGAGCATCCTATCCTACAAGATTTATTGCGTGCAGAAAGCAAGATTCTAGCTAAAGTAAATGAATTTAGTGCATGTCTTAGTTTGGAAGTACAAGAAGCGATTGGGCAAAACAAGGTGTTATTAGGTGGTAGTGGTGGTCAGCAATCACAGGTGTTACTAGCAGTCTTAGCTGGTATTTCAGCTGTGCCAAGTGTAACACAAAAACATTGTTTTATACTGCTAGATGAGCCCTCTAAGGGTCTGGATTCGGAGGTGCAAACCGGTATCTTTAAAAAATTCATCAACATGTTTAAAGGGGACGATCGCTTATCGCTAACAGCCGTTATGCATGAAAACAATAAAGAAATAATCGAGATGTTCGATGTGATTCACCATATAAGTGGCAAGGAAGAAAATGGTCGTACGACCTCGAAAGTGAAGCGTATCGATAAGCAAAGCCTAAGCGAGAACTTTAAAGAAAAAACAGTGACTCTGCTAACGGCTAACGGCTAACGACCTGAGCGTAGAGCCTGAGCAAGCGAGAGCGCGGCATAGGTAATAATGGCAGATGCGCCAGCACGTTTGGCGCATAGACAGGATTCAAGCCAGTAGGCGGCTGGGTCAGCATGCATCGTTCGTGCAAGAGCGCACAACATGCTATATTCCCCGCTAACCTGATAGGCAAAAATAGGCGCGGATGTTGTTTCTTTTAGTTTGGCGACGATATCAAGATAGGCCATGCAAGGCTTAACGATCAATGTGTCTGCGCCTTCACTTAGTTGGTTTTGGGCAGCAACGATGGCTTCAGAAGCATTGGCAGGAGACATTTGGTAAGTATGCTTATCTGTACGCATGCCAGGTATTGAGGCGGTTGAAAGGCCTTTAGCATCGATGGCATCACGGAACGGTCCATAGAATTTTGAAGAATACTTCGCTGTATAACTCATGATGCCAACATGAGGATGATGGTGTTGCTCTAAAGCTTCTCGAATTGCACCAATACGCCCATCCTGCATATCTGAAGGTGCAAGAATATCTGCACCATGCTCAGCGTAAAGAAGTGCTTGTTGGACTAAGAGTTCAACGGTTTTATCATTATCAACATCGCCATCGTCATCTAAGACCCCATCGTGGCTATGAGAGGTAAAAGGGTCTAGGGCAATATCGGTGATTAAACCAATAGGTAATTGTGCTTGCTTAAGCGCTATTAAAGTTCTACAAATAAGATTGCCAGTTTGGTAGCCATTTGAGCCAAGTGCATTTTTTTTATCTTCGGCTATCACTGGAAAGAGCATGATGGCGGGAATACCAAGCTTGGCGGCTTGTTCGGCTTTGCAGACAGTTTCATCAATAGACAGGCGCGAAACGCCAGGCATAGAGACAATGGGTTCTGAGTCTGACCGATCATGAACGAATAGAGGGTAGATAAAGTCGCTAGGGCTTATGGATGATTCGGCGACTAGGTCTCTTATCCAAGGGGTTTTTCTGAGTCTGCGTTGGCGGGTTTGTGGAAAGGGTCTACGCACAATCTTTGCCAAAAAGTATACTACACACGAGTGCATATTCCACTCTTAGGATGATCTTATCAAGCGGGATAAGCTGAATAACCAACTTAAGATCAGGGCCATGAGGGGATGCAATCATCCCAACACGAATAGGCATAAAAAGCACTTTACCTTTGATATCTAGTTCTTTTTGCAAGGATTTAGTGATGGCGATGTAGCGCTCAGGGCTGAGATATACCGTAGGTTCTTCTGCAGAACTGGTTTGTGCAAGATCTTCCAAGACGGCGTCAAGTGATAATGTTTGGGTAGGTGTGATTTGGGAGATAGCATGCGCCCAGTCGGATAAGTCTCCAGAACGGATCGGTGTTTTTAAGTGGGGGTTTATAAAATCTTGTAACCACGCTATGCGAGCTTGACTATCCATAGCTGCACTTTCCTGATACAGAGCCATAAGAAAGTGCGCTAGCAGTATGCGGGTTTTTGGCCAAGATAGTACGTCTAAAGCCTCAGCTCCTGGCAACGGAGGGTTGGTAGAAAATGGACGAAAAATATGGTCTGCATCAGCTAACGTATGGAAGTCTTGATGAAAAAAAGACATAGCTAAGCTGGACCATTTTGGGTCGGAGGGTAGCTCTAGGTTGGCTTTGCGAATAAAAGGTTGAGCAGCTTGCCAAATGTATGCAGGCTCTTT
>CAXGBK010000126.1:0-4600 GCA_964008345.1 uncultured Coxiella sp. | reverse complement strand
TTCCATAGCCGCCATAAGCCCTGATGCACCAGCACCTACGATAATGACATCAAATGGTACAACTTGGCTCATTATAATCCTAAATAGCTAAAATAGCTTTCAATATCAATATTATAATGCAAAATTTCATAAAAGAAAAGTCAAAGCCGGTATTGTGACCCACATAACAATCAGCTTATCATGAGTACGATACACTTTAGTAAATTTGTAATCAATGTTATTACAGTGATCAGGGTTAAGAAAGTCACCAAACAAAGATCCATAGAGACCAAAGATCAATAACATCTGGCCCATGATTTTTCAGTAAAAATTTTATAAAATAGCTTTCAGTAGATATGTTGGTATGTCTTCTCTTTCAGCTTTTTAAAGGTCGTTACTAGCCTATATGGAAACATTTTGTGGGCACAGTGTGCCCAAGTGTAATAGTCGGGGAATATTACCGTTTAGTTTTTTTGTAATAATGCCACAAAAAAACCTTGGTGTTCATCGGTGGGTAGGGTTGTTGTTTTGTGGATTGTGTGTTCTGTCGCATCGGATGTTGTAGTTATAAAACGTTGGATGTTCTCTTCATTTTCTATGTGTAATATAGAGCAGGTGCTATATAGAAGATACCCTTTGGGGGCTAGCGTTTTCCACAGCTTTTTTAGTAGCTGTTGTTGTGTTTCCTGTAGTTTCTCTATGTTTTGTATGGATTGGTTTAGTTTAATCTCAGGATGCGCTTGTAGTGTTCCTGTTGCACTGCAGGGGCTATCGAGGAGAATAACGTCAAACGTTTGGTTATCCCACCAGCTTTCTATATCACTTGCGTCGGCGCAGATGTAGGTGATGTTTGCATGTAGTGGATGGAGATTTTCTTGTAGTCTTGATATTTTAGTAGCGTTTTTGTCCATGACCGTTAAGTCTATTTCTGCGTGTTGATTAAGCAAGGATCCTGCCTTACCACCAGGTGCGCTGCAGGCATCTAAAACGCGTGCATTCTTTGGTAACGGTGGCAGATAAGAGGTGACGGTTTGTTGCATGATATCTTGTATGTAGACATCTTTTTCTTTTAGTCCTGGAAGGGAAGGAATATCTCGACGCAAGATGCTTAAACCATAGGGCGTGTGTGGGCTTGTTTTGAATGGAATCCCGGCTTTTGTAAGCGCATGTTGATATGCTTGCATGCTGATGCGTTTATGGTTGATGCGAACCCCTGCATGTTTTGGCGCTTCTAGCCATAGCTTGAGTACTTGTTCGGGTAATTGCGGTGCGAGCTTATGCAGCCAGTCTGGAATGCTTTTTGCTAGAGGAATTTGTGCTGTTAAAGGCCCTTGTGTGCGTAAACTTTTATGGAGTATGGCATGTACTAGGTTTCGGTAAGATTTTTTTTTCAATATTCTGCAAACCTCTGAGGCATGGTATATAAGCTGATTTGTTGAGACGTTATCGAGATGATGACATTGAAAGAGGATGGTGGCTAAAAGATCTCTGATATCTTGGTCTTTTTCTTTGAGCTTGCATTGTTGGCTTAACCAGTAGCAGTAAAGGTTATGAAAACGGCAAGTTCCCTGAAGTATGGTAAATAGTCTGTTGTAATTTTTTTTAGGAATATTAGGTGCAACATGCTTGATGGCTTGTTCAATGGTTGCCCTTTTTTGACGGATGTAGATAAGGCTGTGGATAACATATAATGTGTTTTGTTGAATGGGGTGCATCATGATTAAGTTTTGATTTTGGTTATTATAGCAAATTTTTATGAGATAGAGAATGGTATTAGACATTTGCTTTGAAAAGGTTTTTTATTGTGTTATTATATTCTGTTTTTAACAAGTCGCCGTTTTTATGATTTTAGATATTATACAGTATCCAGACCGTCGCCTGAAAATACCTGGAAGAAAGGTTGAGGTGGTGGATGATGCGATTAAAAAAATTGTGTCGGATATGTTTGACACCCATTACGCGCAAGAAAATTGTGCTGCACTGGCTGCGACACAACTTGATTTTAGTCAGGATGAAAAGAATCCAGCTTATCGAATTACGGTTATTGACTTTTCTGAAAATAAAGATCAGCCCCTCTGCTTGATTAATCCTGAGATTATTGAGCGCGACGGGGAAACGAATACGGAAGAAGGGTGTATGTCGGTGTATAACGTTTCTGCAAAAGTCGCTCGTGCTGCATCGATAAAGCTAACTTACTTGGATCAGCAGGGTGAAAAGCAGTCGATGTATGCGGATGGCTTTATGGCTAAATGTATACAGCATGAATTAGATCATCTGGATGGCCTTGTTTTTTTAGATCGATTGCCGATGATCAAGCAAAAAATGATAAGAAAAAAGTTTAAACCCAAACCCCGTGACCGAAAGTAGGTTGTATAATGAACGCACCCAAAAAGCTTCGGGTAGTATTTGCTGGAACCCCGGATTTTGCTAAACACTGTTTAGCCAGCCTGGTGGACGGACCCTTTGAAATTGTTTGGGTTTACGCGCGTCCTGATGCTAGGACTGGCAGAGGGCAAAAGTACTTGCCACCGCCTGTAAAAGTTTATGCACAAGAAAAGGGTATCCCTTGTTATCAGCCAGCAAAGTTGCAGTCTGCACAAGCAAAGGATCTGAAAGAAGCACAAATAGATGTTATGGTTGTTGCTGCATATGGACAAATTATCCCTGATTCTGTGCTAAGCGCTCCTAAATATGGTTGTATT
This sequence comes from uncultured Coxiella sp., assembly GCA_964008345.1. Taxonomy (GTDB): domain Bacteria; phylum Pseudomonadota; class Gammaproteobacteria; order Comchoanobacterales; family Comchoanobacteraceae; genus CACBGS01. The sequence goes on along the minus strand of CAXGBK010000126.1, from coordinate 1,919 downwards.
AATGTTCATGCGTCTTTGCTGCCAAGATGGCGCGGGGCGGCCCCAATACAGCGGGCTATTTTGGCCGGGGATAAAACGCATGGGATAACCATTATGCAGATGGACGCAGGTATGGATACTGGTCCTATCCTTTGTAAAGTAACCGCAGATATTAAGGTCGAGCCCACCGCCGGAATGTTGACGCATGCATTGGCCGATCTAGGGGCAAAAACGCTTCCCGATGTGCTCCTTAATTTGTCAGATTATCCACCGGTTGCTCAGCCAAAGAACGGGGTTAGCTATGCGCCTAAGATTGCGAAGCAAGAAGCGTTGTTGGTGTGGACCGACGCCGCTTGGTCTGTTTATCGGCAGACGCTCGCATTTAACCCATGGCCTATGGCTTTTACGTACTATAATGGTGTGCGTGTTCGTATTATAACGGCCTCTGTGTTCACCAAGTCTTTTGTTAGAACAGACCCTGTTTTACCTGGAATGATTGTTATGATGTGCCCTGAAGGGCTTGTTGTTGCTTGCGGAGATGGGTTTTTATGTATTTCTCAGCTTCAGTTTGCTGGAAAGAAGGTTCAAACTGTTGCACACACACAAGGTCAGCAGGACTTTGTCGAGGGTAGCTTTTTTCAGTCTAACTGATCGGCCAGTTCTTTGTTGATGGTGTCGGTGTTTCTTACCCATGCGTTTAACTTTTGGTAGTGCTTTTTGTGTGCTGTCATATGGTTGTTTAGCTCAGCCTTCGTTTTGAACGGTTGTGTTACAACAAGATAGTAGCTTTTTCCAGCTCGAATGGCTTTGTAGTACCAAACACCCCCAAGTTCTTTCATGTTTTTAGTGACGAAGTTTTTGGCTTGGTTTTCTGAGTGTAGTGCGGCAAGTTGAACAAGCCAGCCAGCTGGGAGCTTGGCCTGTACTTTTACGTCCTTAGTGCGTTCTTGCTGGACTGTCTGCGCCTTTAGAATTGGCTTGTTAGGTGTGGCTGTTGTGATTTTTTCTGATAATGGCTCTTGTTTGGCTGGCGTATCTGTTTTAACCGAGGCAAGTGCTTGCGTAGCAGCCTCTTTGGATTTTTCGTTTTCGATGGTTGGGGCGTTGGATGGTATTACTTCGGTTTTAACGGAGGCGAGTATGTTTGGTGCTGTTACCATGGCCCGTTCATTATGTAAGGGGGCCGCGTGTGTTGTGCTTGCTGCTATTTTGGTGGCGGTGTTTGGTGAAACCGCTGCTTTGTGAATGGATAATACTGTGGGTTGCTTTGGTTTTGCTACAGATGCGATATCTTTGGATTTTATTTGGGCTCGTTTAATTTTAGAGCTTGTCTGGACGCTGGGAATATAGCTTTTGAGTTCAGCATTTTTAGGGAGTCCATTCGGAAGCAGGGCGTAGTATATGGCAACCGCTTGAATAACAAGCAGTGGGGATAGTAGTAAGAGCTTGTAGTGCCCTTGGTTTTGTTTGTCAAAGTTGTCTTCAGGGTGGTCTTTTTGGTTCTTCATAAAATGCTCGCTTATGTGTATGGCTGCTAGGTTGTTAATACGGACGATATTTCCTTTGGAAAGCAAGTAGATTTTTTCGACTAGCTCTTTGGGAATATCAGCTTGATGATTGTCTTTCGTTGCCCTTGTGAGGCGTAGGTGGATGTATTTTTTTGTTTCTTCTAAAGAAAGGTTTTTTAGTGAAAATACTTGTGTCGAGCTGCTCTGAAGGCTGGGAATAACTTGCGTGCTCGATAAAAGAATTTGTATAATGTCGCCCGTGGGCTGAATTGTTGCAATGTTTTCTATGAAATTCAGGGTTTTTTGAGGGATTTTCTCTGCGTTATCGATGACAATTCTAAGCTTTATTTTTGCTTTGGATAAAGCCTTTAAAATATGTATGATGTCGTCTTTGCAAGGGGTTCTTCGAATGGGAAAGCTGACGTTGCTGGA
>CAXGBK010000125.1:0-4672 GCA_964008345.1 uncultured Coxiella sp. | reverse complement strand
GAAGAAACCCCTAATGCAGCTATGTACAATCATCTGCTAACCACATCCATTTATCCTCATATATTTGAGGTTCTATCTACGTATAAATCCCTTACACTATTTCAAAAGTTGATGGCTGATGAAAGTTACACAACAATGTCTGATGATCATCCTCGTGCTAGCGGTACGATGAGTGATTATCAAATGGAAATGCTGGATAGTTTACTTGATTATGATGCCTTTAGTATAGAAAAATTACACCCAGAAGTTCTTCTCAGTATTGTTAAAAATCATAGTAAGTTTGAGCCACTTCTACTAAATCTGATAGAGAAAGATTTTTTGCCAGCAGAACGTATCGCTGAACTGGAAAAAATAAATTATTTTGCAAATTTACTATCTCCTTTCTTTGGCCGGCCTCTTCTTGATGGGGTTTCTTATCCTGAAATGGCGGAATTACACATGCTTCATGCCAAAAAAGACTACGCCAAAGCACCCTATTTATTATACCGGCTATGTCAGGATCCAGATTGCATGCTTGCCACCGCTGATAAGGATGCGATACAGGATAAAATGTATGCGCTTTTTGATAATCCGACTCCATTACACGGTGAGGCGAGCATGCGAGTCTATAAATCGTGGTGTGATATTGAAAGCATTAAAGGAGCAGAACTGGAGCCTTTAGAGCTCAAGGTGGATATTATAAGAGATTGCCTTGCAAGCATATACCCACATCGAGCTGCACTTTCAGATCTACTTATGCAACCCAACTCTGTGACTACTACACAAATGAACGATAGTTTTAGATATTTAGTTAACCTACAATGTCAGCAGCTTGGCGGCGCATTTCAGTCCTATGATGGTTATCAGGACCCCATCATTATAAAATCCATACTAAAAGACTCAACGTCATTACGGGCGTATTGTAAGCGCCTACTGCCTGAAAAACCAGCAACGCCAAAGCCTAGTGGCAGGCCAAAAACGCCACCTGGACTAGGGTAGGTATCGGCTGTACCTAGGGCGTTTTATTTGCTATGGAAACCGTCAGTGCATTTTGGCCATCCTGATAATCAATGCATAAGTGCTCTTTTGAGGATAGTGTCTTACCAAGTAATATTTTCGCTAGGACATTCTCTAGGTTGTTTTTGATGGATCGTTTTAAAGGCCGTGCTCCGTAGCTTGGATCATAGCCTTTATCGAGCAACCATTGCTTCGCCGATTGGCTAACTTGCCATTGTATGCCTTTGTCGACGAGGCGTTTTTCAAGCTCAGATAACTGCAGATCTAGAATCTTCATAAGCGCTTCTTTTTCAAGACCGTTGAATATCACAAAATCGTCTACTCGGTTGATAAACTCAGGTCGAAAATATTTCCTCACCTCATCCATCACACTGGCATGGATAATCTCAGAATCCTCTTCTTGTAAGTCTTGAATCTGCGTTGAACCAAGGTTTGAAGTCATCACCAATATACTTTGGCGAAAATCTACCGTACGACCTTGGCTGTCTGTTAAACGTCCATCTTCTAGAACTTGTAGCAGTAAATTAAAGACATCTTCGTGGGCTTTTTCTACTTCATCAAGTAGGATAACACTGTAGGGCTTTCGTCTTACTTGCTCAGTCAAATACCCCCCTTGTTCATAGCCAACATACCCCGGAGGAGCGCCTATTAATCTCGCAACAGCATGCTTTTCCATATACTCTGACATATCGATACGCACCATGTTGTGAACATCGTTGAAAAGCGCCTTCGCTAGTGTCCGACATAGCTCTGTTTTACCGACCCCAGTTGGTCCTAAAAACAGGAAGGATCCGACCGGTCTATTGGGGTCAGCAAGACCTGCTCTTGCGCGCATCACTGCATCTGCAACCAACTGACAACCTCGATCTTGACCGATCACGGTCTGCTTTAAATCATCTGCGAGACCAAGCAGGGCCTCTTTCTCGCTAGCCAACATATTTTCAACAGGTATCCCAGTCCACTTTGCGACCACACTAGCAATTTCTTCTTCGGTAACGCGGTTTTTGAGAAGCCGCGTTTCTATTTTCTCTGGTTGGTGTTCATTTTGTTGTGCTATTTGTATTTTCTTTTCCAAATCTGGTATCACTCCGTACTGAAGCTCAGACATTTTAGCAAAGTCACCGGTTCTCTTTGCGGCCTCATAGCTAAATCTTGCTTCATCTAGATCGGACTTTAACTTGACGACACCTTGTATACTGGCTTTTTCGGCTTGCCAAACTTCTTCCAGGTCTGCGAAAGATTTTTCTGCCTTAGTGAGCTCTTTTTCTAATTCTTCAAGGCGTTTTTCAGCAGATTGGTCTTTATCTTTTTTGAGGGCTTCTTGCTCGATCTTTAACTGTACTAAACGCCGATGTAGCGTATCCAGCTCTTCCGGTTTCGAGTCCATTTCTGTGCGTATTCTGCTGGCCGCTTCATCGATGAGATCGATCGCTTTATCTGGCAGTTGACGACCTTGGATATAACGCTGTGATAGTTTAGTCGCAGCAATAATAGCAGAATCGGTGATGGTAACTGCATGATGGAGTTCGTAGCGTTCTTTAAGGCCTCGAAGTATGGCAATGGTATCTTCTTCAGTAGGCTGATCAACCGTAATTTTCTGAAAACGCCGCTCGAATGCTGCATCTTTTTCAATAAACTGCCGATACTCATCCAACGTGGTAGCGCCTATACAATGCAGCTCACCCCGTGCTAGAGCTGGTTTAAGCATATTACTTGCATCCATCGCGCCATCGGACTTGCCTGCGCCCACTAACACATGCATTTCGTCAATAAAGAGAATCACTTGACCATTGAGTTTAGAAATATCTTTGAGAACAGCTTTCAAGCGCTCTTCAAAATCTCCTCGATACCTTGCGCCTGCAAGCATAGATGCTAGGTCTAGCGTACGCAGTGTTTTGCCTTTTAGACCTTCTGGAACTTCATTATTGATGATTCGTTGTGCGAGACCTTCTGCGATCGCCGTTTTTCCAACGCCTGGGGCCCCGATGAGAACGGGATTGTTTTTGGTTCTTCTAGCCAATACTTGTATGGCCCTTCTGATTTCAGCATCGCGACCAATAACTGGATCTAACTTACCTTTTTCAGCTGATTCGGTGAGATCTTGTGTATAGCGCTCAAGTGCTGATTCTATTGATTCATCTTGTGAAGTGTTGGTATGTTTGGCACCTCTTGATTTTTCTATGGCGTTTTGCAGGGATGCTTGGCTTATTCCTGCTTTCTTTAGTAGCTTGCTCGATTCGCTATCGGATTCAATTATGGCTTGGAGAAAAAGATCACTGGATAAGTATTTATCACCGCGCTTTTGCCCTAATTGATCGGCTCGATTTAAATGTTTTTGTAGCTCTCGTGCAATATGAATATCGCCTTGGCTGTTTGGTGAGGTAGGCAGGCTATTTAAGTGGGCCTCTAGTGCAGATTGTAGTGTTGCGATGTCGGCCCCTGCCCGTTCTAACAAAGGTTTAGCACTCCCATCGCTTTGCTTGAGTAATGTCGATAAAATATGGGCTGAGTCAACGGCTACATGGTCTTTACCAAGTGCAAGTGACTGCCCTTCCATTAGCGCTTTACGAAACTGTGCGGTAAGTTTTTCCATATCCATAATCTCAACCTTTTAGCTTATTACTGTCTTATATTTTTAGGCAAATATGGAAATTTCAAGAGCCAACGCCGCTTTTTTTTAGTTCTGGTCCAAAGCCTGCTGCCTGTTTAGTCGGATTGGAGAGGCAATATTTGATAGAATAAGCATCCCACACCCTATGCATACCCATACATCGGCAATATTAAAAATAGCTGGCCAAGCCCATGCGTTGTAATGGAGGTATATGAAGTCAATGACTGCCCCGTAGCATAATCTATCGATGAGATTACCCATGCCACCTGCAAGGATAAATCGTAGTGCCCAGCGGTGTATGCTTGTCTTTTGGTTGATATCTTCCTGGCTCAGTAGCGTGCATAGACTTAACAGAATCGCACTACAAGCCAGGGCAAGTATATACTCCATGGGCTTGCCGTATCCCGATAGTAGGCTAAAGGCAATCCCAGAGTTACTGACCAAATACAAAGTCAGTCCTGGGAAGACTTGTGAGGGGGCTCCTGGGGTTAGGTATTCAAGGGCGATATGCTTTGAGATCTGATCAAAAATCACCAATGCCGTGACGGTGCATGCTGATTTCAACAAATTTTCAAGACGAAGCGTATTGTGTTTAAGCATAATAAACACCAAAAAACTTTCGATATTTTATAGTATATAGTATAGACATACAAGTTGGTTCATGTCTTACTCTGGTAGGTTTAAGCCTTTAACCTGTTTGCAGCCCTTCTTGCATTCTCAGAGCAACGCATATAATACTGAAAAATTTCCCTCCTCATAAAATTAATACTAGATGTATTATAATTCCAGAAATCCTAGGCTACTCCGCTTCTCTTTATTGCGGCTTGCACACTTGATGGCACTTATGAATCCGGTAATATCAATCTAGCCAACTTGATAACTAACGATTATCCAAATCCCTAGAACTTCCAATCTTGTTAAGCAGTTTCTTCAATTCATATTACCCCTTATTAAATTAATTATGGCTCACTGTGGGATAAACAAGGTACGACAAGCGTTACGACACTAAAGCAATAGCCCATGGACTTATGCAGAAAATATATTTTAAAAAAATCTGATTTTTTT
>CAXGBK010000124.1:0-2464 GCA_964008345.1 uncultured Coxiella sp. | reverse complement strand
TTGGCTTGATCTACTTCGGACTCACAAAAAGGTCAAAACAGGTACGATTTCTCTACCTGTGCTCGTCCTTATTTACATCTATTTTTTCAGTCTATGCGCTGATATCTTCTGGTGCGATACTTGGTCTATTTTCATTCAACGCTGGCACCTTTATCCTCATACTCTACCTGCTACAACTTGCCTTATGCCAAATAAGTGCACTGTTACCATACGATCCACTTTGCGAGGCTTATTTTTCTCACACAAAAAATCCTGTTTATATGGAAAACACCTACTGATGTTTTCATACAAACACCTATTTCGTTATTTAGTAGATACGCCTCATCATCGCTAGGCCTAAAAAATCTACCCTTTTTATTTGTTCATAGCGGTATACAAAGCCATCTTTTCTAGGCCAGTAAAAATTAATGATAAAAAACAACATTTTTTTCGCTTCTGTGCTATACAAACTTTGTTCATTATGGAATCGTGATATGAAAAAATTTCAACATATAGGGTCCCCCCTTACTAAACCCCTTAAATTTCTATTGTTACTAGCAAAAAACGCGTCGCTTCCTTTGGCGATAAGCACTATTATTGCTACAGCTTTTCTGGGCCAAGATCCTTCTATCAGCGCTGGAGAAGTGGTTTCTTCTAGTTTGGTTGCAAATCTAATCATTGGGTTGGGCGTCTTATCGGTTGCAAAAGGTTTTATGGACACGGTGAATGAGATTGATCATTCGCCTGAACATTTTACTCAAGATCGTCCGATAAACCCTTCTACAGCAAGCTCACTTGAGATGAAAGACCCAAAAAAATCCAGAGAACGCTCACCACCCAAACAGCGTACACAGCCTACACATCGTCAAAACAAAAAACCTTAACATACGGTATGCTTCTCTAAGATTATAGTCTTATCTATTACGAGACTTTTCTAGGGTTTTTATCAGACAAACCCACCATTATATCTGTTGTCAATTTTTGGATTGATGGTTGCAAGCTACCCATTTACTCGGCTGTTTAGAGGAACTCAGACTTTTTTTGCTCGTACGTTTTTATCACGCCTATGTAGCATGGCATCTTGACAAACTTGAGGTGTAATTGCCCTACCCTTTATGCACCAGCAGCGCTCTTTAGAAGCGGATTTCAGGTTTAGGATGCGCTTCAACCCATTTTCTCGCATTAATAAATAGCCTTATCCATGGCCCGTAGCGATCATATCTTGGTATGGGATGTGGAATTTGCGTGGCCAAATACCCATTTTCTGGCAGCCCCACTAGAGCTGTTATACGTCCATCTTGGTTTGTACATCCTGCAATCGCTTCATCCGACCCAGTTGGATTTTCTTGGTATGAATCTGCAACCATCCCACCTGGTCCGACATATTGTAAGCAGGTAGCTTTGTGTTCTGTGTGCATCGCCTCATAAGTGTGCTTTCTGAAATGGTAATGCCCATGACTGTGTGCTACATAGATTGGTAAAATACTCTGATCCATATCCTGTAGAAGAATACTACTTGTATCGCTAGGAATACTACTTAGCACCCACCTGTATTCTGCAGCATTGGATGTATTCTCTACTAAACAAGGCCACTCCTTTGCCCCTGGAATAAGACTTTTTAGTTCGTCGAGTATATTCGCACCTTCGCCTACGCCTAACGTAAAGGCCGTCTCATCGTGAAAAAAAGTACGAAACATATCCCTTAATTTCGGTTCTTTTAGTATTTGCATAGCGACCATTCTTCCTGGTTTAGGGACCTGTTGATAGCTACTCCCGGAAGGAATCAATAATCCGGAAAAATCTAAGAGAGAGTCATGATGGTTGATAATATCACTTAGTGAAAATTCAACCACTGCAAACCCTACTTCCAAACATGCCGCTCTTAAGTTGTTGCTGCCGGTCATCCCTGCTTCAACCAGAATCCCTACTTTTGGCTTATGCACCTCTTTTTGCCATTTAGATAATGACACTCTATTATCGTTATAAGCTATCTTAACCTTGTCCAAGGATGATTTGAGATAATGGTAACCACCATGATCTTTCAGCATCGATTTTGCTGTATATAGCCACTCACTCTCGAGGAGAAATATTGAACTTTTGATAAGTATTTCCGAACCTTTTTTTATTTCTAGCATCTTACTACCTGTAATATCACCAATAGTTTGTGCATTTTTTCCGATTCCATGCCGCGTTAATATCGCCATCACCTTTTCCAAATGCGTTTCTTCCACCATCAGTAATACACCTGGGGCATCACTAAATAAGTTTGCTTGATTGGATTGGTCTATAGCATCCAAATTGATGTCCATGCCGCATTGCCATGCCATCATAAGCTCTGTACAAGCTATTGCAAGCCCACCTGCACCAATAGCGTGGTATCCAGTGATACCCTCTTCATCATGAAGCTCTTGGCATACCTCTAACCAACTTTGAATCAATCCTAAGTCGATCTCCGTAGCTATATTACCCTGCTTATTATGGATTT
>CAXGBK010000123.1:0-5862 GCA_964008345.1 uncultured Coxiella sp. | reverse complement strand
TTTTGCTGCGCCCAAAATGACCTACCTGATCTTGCGATCTTGGTAAATATATTTGATAATATGCAAAAAAACGTCGGGCGCTTTACCATCGCTGCCTTAACCTATAACCTTTGTATGATGCTTTGTGTAAATGGTCTGTTTACCTTTTTTACTGGACTTGCGTTCTCGTCTGTGACCGCATGTGTTGGCGTCTCGTTCTCCTGCGTAACACTCGGCTTACTTGCCAGTTTAACCGCTATCACGCCCCACACAAAAAGCATAAAACAGCCGTTATGCAATGATGCTTGTCACAATACCTGCTGCTTAGCCAGTAGCCGGCTAAAGCCTAAAACCCCCTCTGAAAAGAAACACCAGAACTGCTCCACTCCGGCATGCCCACAGGCATGCTGCAAGCCTAATAAATAACACAGGTGGTCATACGCTAGAATAGGTATCCGGCATAATGCCCCCGCGGGTTCGCGCAGACACAATCTATAAACAGTCCACTTCTACCCTTTTATCTGCTATATTAGCAACGGGCTTAAAACTCAACCGGTGTATCGGACTGACGCCCTGCTTATCTAAGCAGGTGAGGTGTAACCTGGTACCATAGCCCTTATGCTGTGCAAAATGATAATGGGGATATTGTTTATCATAAACGCCCATTAAGTGGTCTCGATATACTTTAGCAATAATTCCAGCTGCAGCGATTAAAGAGACGGTCGCATCCCCGCCAACAACCGTCTTTGTTGGCATCTTCAAGCCTGGGTCATCACGCCCATCTACCAAAGCACAAGCTGGCTGAACCCAGCACTGATGTAATGCGCGTTGCATGGCTACCATCGTAGCTTTGAGGATATTGTGATGATCAACCTCGGCACTAGACGCCACACCTATACCCCACGCCGTGGCTTGACTGGTTAACTCCTTTGACAACAACCACCTGGCTTTTTCTGATAATTTTTTAGAATCCCTAACGGCTATATCTTTGAGGATAGACTTAGGAATTATGATCGCAGCAGCGACAACAGGGCCTGCTATACAGCCACGCCCTACCTCATCGAGGCCTACCGCATCGTCACGATGTTCTGCAGTTGGATACGTTATAGTGCGCGCCATGATTTGCAAACTTAAACTTACCCTAGACTAACCAAATATCCAGCCGCAGGCAAGCACCCCCAGGGGGGCATTGACAGTCACGGTTGAAAACACTATGATGATGGATTGAACAAATTCGTTTTCACAGGTTGATTTATGCAACAAAATACTAGCCATGATAATTATATTGCGTCATATTTTTTTACGTTTTTCATTTGCCTTTGTCAACTTACGGCATTTGCACAGGACACCTCTTCGCTTGTACATGTCCTAACAATAGATGGCCCTATAGGACCCGCAAGCCACAGCTATTTGCACCGTCAACTGGTTGTCGCCAACGCTAAAGCGGCCGATCTTGTTGTGGTTAAACTTAATACCCCCGGAGGGTTAGTAACCAGCATGCGAAGTATGGCAAGAAGCATTATGGACTCTCCTGTGCCTGTAGCCGTGTATGTTTCACCACGAGGCGCGCACGCTGCTAGTGCTGGCGCATTCCTGGTTTACGCCGCACACGTTGCTGCTATGGCTCCAGGAACGAATGTTGGCGCGGCGACACCCATACCACTTGCAGGAGAAGCTGGCGAGATGCCTCGTGACCCCGATGAAAAAGATAGTGTCAAACTTGCACCCGTTGCACAGGTTAAAACACTGGAAGATCTGACGGCATTTATGCGATCACTGGCGCAGTATCGTGGCCGAAATATCGATGTGGGTGTAGCCATGGTTAGAAACGGCCTATCCCTCTCAGCTACTGAAGCACTCGACCGAGGTGTCATCGATTATCTTACACCCAGTTTGGAAGATCTGATAGAGCAAGCGGGCCAGAAAATAGTCTTAGTTAAAGGCAAAGCTGTTAAAATCAACACGGCGAACCCCGTTATCGTTCAACAAGATCCTGACTGGCGAAACCAAATGCTCACCATCATCACCAACCCTAATATTACTTATATTCTTCTTTTGATTGGGATCTATGGCGTTCTACTAGAATTTTACAACCCCGGAACCTTCTACCCAGGAATCATCGGCGCAATATGCCTTATCCTTGCAGGCTATAGTTTGACTTTGCTTCCCGTCAACGTTGCAGGTCTTGCACTGATATTACTCGGTATTACCTTTCTACTTTTCGAGAGTATTACACCGAGTTATGGGATTTTTGGAATCGGGGGTATTGTAGCTTTTGTTATTGGATCGGTCTTTTTATTAGATACGCATACGGCATTTTTTCAAATCAATTCCTTACTTATAGGAACGATGTCGCTACTTACCTTATCGTTTTTTCTGCTACTTATTCGTATGATTGTCTCTGCCATGCGCTCCCCACCCTTGACTGGCGTAACCAGTCTTATTGGTAAAGAATGTGTCGCTTTAAGCTCTTTTCTAGATGACGGGGAGGTGCTCTGTGAGGGTATTATTTACCGGGCTAGCTGCATGACACCCGTAGAAAAAGACCAAAAGCTAATCGTTGATGATGCTTCTGGAAATAAGTTATTCGTCCGATCCATCCCACCCTCAGAAACCACATAAGGAGCTTAACATGGCCTATTTTTTATTATTCTTACTAATCCTATTACTTGTTTTAACCCTTTCGTTTGTTCGTATCCTCAATGAGTATGAACGTGGTGTGGTATTCATGTTAGGGCGTTTTTGGCGCGTTAAAGGTCCGGGAATGATCATCATTATCCCAGGCTTGCAAGAGATGGTTCGAGTTGATCTAAGAACGGTTGTAATGGATGTACCAACACAAGATATCATCACCAATGATAATGTCACCACAAGGGTCAATGCTGTCATTTATTTTCGCGTCATGGATCCCCGTAATGCGATCATTCAAGTAGAAAATTATTTTGCTGCGACCAGTCAGCTTGCACAGACAACACTCCGATCTGTTCTTGGCCAACACGAACTCGACCAAATCCTTTCAGATCGAGAAAAGTTAAACCATGAAATCCAAAAGATCCTTGATGAACAGACCGATGCCTGGGGCATTAAAGTCAATACCGTTGAGATAAAAGATGTTGATTTGGATGAAACCATGGTGCGAGCGATGGCCAAGCAAGCGGAAGCCGAAAGGGATAGACGTGCGAAGATTATTCATGCCGAAGGGGAGCATCAAGCCGCGGTCAAATTAACCGCTGCAGCAGAAACACTGTCTGGCCAACCGCAAGCCCTCCAGTTACGGTATCTCCAAACCATGAGTGATGTCACCAATAATGGAAAGAGCTCAACTATTGTGTTCCCCATGCCCGTTGAGTTAGCAAAAGTGTTTGATGCTTTTACCAAAGCTGCGGTAAAATCGTCTAAGTAGGAGAATAGTATGCTGATAGCTTTAGCGCTAACTACCCTGTATTTTTGTTTGATAGATGGCATTTGGATCACCTATTTTGTTACGCCTACATACCGAGAAATCCTTGGTACGCTTCCTGAGATCAACCACCTCTCCTTTGCCGCATACGCACTATTTGTCTACTGTATGTTAATTGGGGGTTTGTTAATTTTTGCTTCACCGCTTGTTAGAAAAGATCACTTCATCCTAGATAGCCTTCTTTATGGAGCGCTATTTGGACTTGTGACCTACGGTATTTACTCAGGAACCAACGTCTTTGTAATCCCTCGATGGAATCTTTGGATTTTCGTAACAGACATTATGTGGGGAAGCTTTTTGTGCGCGACCTCTCTGCTTGTCTACCAAACCATTCGTACACTGTAATAGAAGGGATATGCCATGAGAACATCACTTTTCACATTGATACTTGCAACTTTCTCTGCAACATCCTATGCTGTGCCGAGCATATGTGTACCTGCAACCAGCGACAATACTGGTCACTGTCCTTATGGGGATTGTTTGACTATTTTGCTAAAATATACAGATACAACCCCCGATAAATCTAACCAAACACTAGACTTAAAACAATATATTAACATCACTACTGGCGGATTAACCGGCTATGTTACCTCTGCCATTATACGTGACTTTGATGCCAGCATCACAGATGGGGTCGCTTTATTATGCAATCTCGATAGCGCTGAGCTTATAAGAAAAACGAATCCCAAAGAGATGGAAGTGGCTATTAGCATCGCTGGAGCCGATGTGTCTCCTGATTGTAGGCTCAAACTAGAAGAACAGAGTAAAATAGCGGGATCACACCAGTATACTATTGATATCACTGCACGTGATAATGCCCTAAGTTGCCATATCCGCTAATGCGCGCTTGTTGTCTAGCGGACAACGCCTCTTTCGGATTGGCCAATAAAATGTATTATTTTCTCTATCTCTTTGCACGTTTCAGAAATACTGGCAAGCGCGCAACCTAGCTCTTTACTTAGGTATCTTTTTTTAAATATAAGCTTGTATGCGCTATGTATATTTGCGATTGTTTGTGTGCTATACCCTCTTCTTTTTAAGCCCTCTTTATTAACCCCATAGCTCTTACACGGGTTTCTGGCGTAGACCATAAACGGAACCACGTCTTTGTTGACCATAGCACCGCCCGTCATTAAGGCAGATTCCCCTACGCGACAGAATTGATGAACGGCGCAAAAAGCACCAATAATTGCGTAATTATCGACGGTCACGTGCCCTGCTAGCGTCGCGTGGTTCACCATAATAGTATGGTCACCGATGACACAGTCGTGACCGGCATGACTATGAGCCATAAAAAGATTACCACTACCTATCGTCGTTATCCCACCAGCATGTTGCGCGCCTTTGCTGACGGTTACGTACTGATGAAATACATTGTTGTCACCGATGACAAGCTTCGCATCGAAATTTTTATCAAAATCTGCCGTTTGTGGATCTGATCCTAGGCATGTAAAGGCATGAACGGTGTTGTTTTTGCCCAACTTCGTACCCGTATGAATTTGGGCATGTGACTTTATTTGCGTCCCTTCCCCAAGCTCAACACCTGCCTCAATAATGGCATGGGCACCAACAGTAACTGACGCATCAAGCATCGCACTAGGGTGAACTAAAGCTGTTTTGTGAATCTTAGTCATCTATGTTTCCTTTCGCCAGCCAAAAATCTGCCTCCATAACCTTTTCATCCTCTACCATAATATGCCCCCTATAGTGATACAAGGACTGCCGATGCCTTACTAGCTTACAGGCTATCTGTAGTTGGTCTCCCGGCACCACCAGTTTGCGAAATTTTGCCTTATCTACGCGAGCCAAAAAGAACAGTTTATCAGTATTTTTAGAGTCCAACATGATATGCACCCCTCCAGCTTGCGCTAGTGCCTCTATCATATACACTCCTGGTAAGATAGGTTTTCTCGGGAAATGCCCCTGGAAGCATGGCTCATTATAGGTGACATTCTTAATGACGGATATCTGATCCGGATCTACTGATAGCACTCTATCTATCATCACGAATGGATAACGGTGCGGTAACATGGATAAAATGCTGTCTATATTGTGCATACCGCTAACGCCTTTTTAACTGCCGCCCAGACCTTTGGCAACTCAGTCATAATACTAGATAACCTTAACATTTGTAACCTTGGAAGCATTACCAGAGGGGATCCATAAATACCCCTTTGCTTAATCTCTTTCATTATAGATGCACCAGCTGTGATAATAGTCCCATCTGGGATATGAATATGCCCAATGATTTTTGCTGCGCCACCAATCATACAACCTGATCCGATCACCGTACTACCTGCAATACCTACACATGCTGCGATAGCTGTCCCGGCGCCTATTTGTACGTTGTGAGCGATCTGAATTAGGTTATCTAGCTTTGCGCCTCGCCCTATTCGTGTATCGCCTAACATCCCTCTATCAAT
>CAXGBK010000122.1:0-3299 GCA_964008345.1 uncultured Coxiella sp. | reverse complement strand
TTGTTTGCTGAAAAACTCATATAATCAACGTAGGTTTTTTGTAGGTCTAGGTTTATTTTGCCAATGGATTGTGCAGCATCAACGTGTAGAAGTATGCCGGTTTCTTTTGCTATTGCACCGATGGTATCGATATCTTGTATAACGCCTATTTCATTATTGATATGACATATACTCATCAGTATGGTGTCTGATCGTATCGCTTTTTTAAGTACTTGTATATTGACCAAGCCGTCTTTGTCTACCGGGACAAGTGTTATGTCGTAGCCTTGTTTTTTTAAGTATGCCAGTGTTTCTAGGGTTGCGTGGTGTTCGGTGGTAAGTGAAATAATATGTTTGCCATTATGTCGATATGCATTGCTTGCACCTATCAAGGATAGATTAATGGCTTCAGTCGCACCGGATGTCCATATAAGTTCGTCTTGTGCCGATGCTTTTATGGTCGATAGCATGCTTTGTTTTGCTTCTGTAATATACTTTTGTGCAGTTTGACCAGCCGGATGTAGAGAGCTTGGATTGGCGTCTAGCATTGGGTTGGTGATGATCTCATGCATATATTTCGCAACATTTGGGTCCATCGGTGTTGCTGCCATGTAGTCAAAATAGTAAGGATGTTGTGTGCCCATGCTTCTTCTGTATGATATTATGTATTATTATACCATGTGCTCTGGCTATTTGTCATTATGTGATTGTCGAATAATGGCTTTTAGTAATCCAATGATTAAGTCTATGTCTGTTTCTTCGAATGGGCTGTGTAAAATCAGTTGTCGAATTCTTTGTGTGGTTTGAGAGAGGGTTTGTGGGTTATCGTATTTGCTGCCTTTAAGCAATTGTAAAATAGTTGATACCAGTGCTTCGGATTGTTTGTGTGAAGTGAGGGTTTCTTTTGCGCATATTTGGGTTGTGGGTTTCGTATCTGTGGTACAAATATAGCAAATCAGTTGTACAGCTGAAGCAAGATTGAGTGAGGAAAATGTAGGGTTGGTTGGAATACAAACTTGGTAATGGCAGTGGCTTATCGATGCATTGCTAAGCCCGTTTTGTTCGTTTCCAAATAGTAAGCCTATATTGGTGTGGTTTGACTGATTTGCGATAATGCTTGGTATCTGATTGGCCTCTATACAGTGTTTGTGGTTATGTCTTTTTCGGCCACTCATACCAAAGATTAGATGTCGGTCTTTGATTGCGCAAGGAAGATCGGAAAAGGTTTGCGCATGGAATAGTATGTCATCAGCACCGCTTGCCCGTGCGTATGTATCACTTTGTTCGTGTGATACGCACTTGATAAGTCTTAGATCGGAGATACCCATGGTTTTCATTGCACGAGCACAAGCACCTATATTTCCTGTGTGACTCGTTTCTTCAAGAATAACGGAAAAATGGTGTTGCATAATTATAATTCTATTGGGAGAAATTGACTCTGAACACTGGTAATGGCTTTGATATTTTCATCATCGCGGTTAAATTTTACGACGGCACCTGCTTCTCTCGCTATAACAATTGCTGCTGCAACGTCCCAGATTTTTAGGTGCTCTGCATAAAAGGCTTGGTACCTTCCAGCTGCCTGGTACGCCATCGCTAAAGCTGCTGTGCCCAATGTCCTAATTCTTGGTGGGCTACTGAATTTGGATAGGATAAAGGACGGGATGTCATTGGGAATATTTGCTGATCTCCCCAGTGCAATGGTGATGGCGGGGATGGCATATTTATTCCCACTAGCCCTTATTTTACTACCATTTAAACGTGCTCCTTCGCAATGCGAAGCAGAAAATAATTCATCGGTTATAGGTTGGTATATAACACCGACAATGGGATTTCCTTTGTGGCACAGTGCAATAGATATGCAAAAAATGGGTATGCCGTTGATAAAGTTTACCGTCCCATCGATAGGATCAATGATCCATAAGTAGTCGCTGTCTGGATTGTTGAGAACGAGCCCTGATTCTTCAGTGAGGATACTGTGATCTGGGTAGAGTGTTTGTAGTCGATCAATAATGATAGTATCGACTGCTTTGTCTACATTAGAGACATAATCATCTTGCGCTTTTTCGTCAATTTTAATCCGATCTAAACGGTCAATATTTTGTAGAATAAGTTTGCTTGCTTCTCGTGCAAGGTTGGTCGCAGTGTGTAAAAAAGGTTTATTAGACATGATCGGTAATTACTTTTGGGTTGGTGGAAGGTGTTTTTATGAGGTCTTGCGGCTTTAAACCGATCACAACAGAGAGGGCGCCAGCAACATATATGCTTGAATAGGTTCCAACGACGATACCAATGGCTAATGCTAGTGAAAACCCCCAAAGGCTTTCACCACCATAAAAGCATAGCGCGAGTACGGCTAGTAATGTAAGTCCTGATGTAATAATCGTTCTTGATAACGTGTCGTTTATAGCAAGATCTACGATTGCGCTTGCAGACATCTTTGGGTTTTTTGCATGGTTCTCTCTTACTCGATCATAGACAACTATGGTGTCGTTAAGCGAATACCCCAGTATGGTTAGTATACCAGCAAGGCTGATGATATCAAACTCCACACTGAAAAATGAAAAAATACCTAGGGTTATAATAGGGTCATGCAAAAGTGCAACCATGGCCGATATGGCAAAGCGATATTCAAAACGATAGGTTATGTATGCCATGGTTATTAAAAGTGCTATTGCCATGGCGTTGATACCATCTAATAGTAATGCTGCGCCTATTTGTGGTCCGATAAAGGATATCTGTTCAATCGTTGCGTGTGGCAGTTTTTTTGTAATGTGTGCGCGTAGCTGATGACTTTGTGCAGATTCTTTGCTGTAGGGAACACGAAGTAGTATCGATCGTGCATTACCAATGGTTTGTAGGCCAATTTGTTGTTTGAAGTTAAGGTTTTGTCTAATCTTTTCAAGTGGAACTGGTTTTTCGAATTGCAACTGAACTTGGTGTCCCCCAGTGAAATCTAAACTCATGGTTAATCCGTGTAGGTAGATGGATAATATGGATGCAATGATGCAGATAGTTGAAAATATGAATGCTCTGAAGCGCTGCTGCATGAACGGCACTTTGGTCTGTGTTTTGAAAAATTCCATAATTCTAGATTCCTACTGCTTGTTTTAAGTCGCCAAGTTGATGAAAGTAACGCCAGCTGATAATGCGTGTAACATAGACAGATGTGAACATGGATACGACTAGACCGAGTATGAGTGTTATGGAGAAGCCCTTGATCATACCAGAGCTTAGACTGTACAGCACCAAAGAAACAATCAGCGTGGTAATATTGGCGTCTAAAATGGTTGAAAAAGCCTTATCATAACCAAGATGTA
>CAXGBK010000121.1:0-6852 GCA_964008345.1 uncultured Coxiella sp. | reverse complement strand
CTTGCTCTGAATCAGATTTAATAGAATTAAAATCCCATCCTAAGATTGATTGCACCACGTCGGGATCTGATAACCGCATAGCTTCTGCAAACGAAGATAGCACATCCCTATTATCGGCATCCACCGTTACTTGTAAGCGATCACCCTCTAAAGCAATCTCACAATCCAAAGGAGCATCTGTGGATGATGTTTTTTTTGCATTGGCAATCCCTAAAATAATATTTTTCCATATTTCTTGAGCACTAATAGGCATAAGTAAATCTCCTAATTATTCATAGATAATATCCACATAATACGACTATTGAAAGAAACACACAAGCTATTTTTTCTATTTAAACGTTTAGTAATTTCATATCCTTTAACAAATATCGTAGTCCAGGACTCGATAAAATATCTTTCCTAATTTTACCTTTTGGATGATTTAACTTAAAAAGCGGATACTTTCCGATCAATCGACGAGCCTTCTCTGTACTCACATCGCTATAATTGAAAACACTACAACCCCGACTAGGATACAACTGCAATGTACCGGCCAGACTTTTATAGTCATCTTGCGATAAGATACGACTAACCGTTGCATGAAAAAGGTAATACTGAATATCCCTTGCGTCCCTGAAACGCTGTAAAGACTCTTTTAAAGCGCAACAATAAGCCTCTTTTATCAGTGCCAACAAAGGATGGTCTTTTTCACTAAACAGAAACCAATTAGAAAAGACATAACGATTAGGACGGGAAAACGGAAAAGCGAAAAAACCTGTATGCATATATTCAGGCAACCAAGAATCCAATGATTGCATATATAAAATGGTGCTATCTGACCAGATACCACCATGCTCGGATAACAACCCCAAACGGATGAGGTCTGAGCGTTGCGCAAGCGTCATCCCTGGGAATTTTTCACACAACGAAATAACCTCTTTATCATACAACCAGTCATGCACATTATGCGAATCTAATTGTATCACCTGAGACTGTGGATTATGACACTTAAACGAAGCTATACAAATCGAAACAATCTCTGGAGCGTTATCCCACCCATCATGCCAGTAAAAGAAAACCTTTCTGTCTGAGCCCATCATACAAGCGACTGCAGGGCTTTCCTTAGCAACACTTCCGTGGCCATATCATCCTGATAAAGCCCTTCTACTTTTTTACGCAATCCATTGGCTTGATAACCCAACTGAGATAACGCCTGTAAAACCTCATCAATAATAGGTCTTGCTGGCTCGGCACTTTCCACAGGAGACATAGACAATAATTGCCATTTGGAAAATTTCGGATGTAATTCGACCACCATTTTCTCGGCAACACGGGTACCAATACCCTTTACAGCTTTCAATGAGGCAATATCTTTATTCTGAATAACGCGAACCAAACTGTTATCTGGAAATGCAGATAATATTGTCAATCCGAGTTTAGGGCCAACACCAGAAGCCTGTATCAATAGACGGAATATAGCCCGCTCTTGATCGTGCAAAAATCCGAACAATGTTTGCGCATCTTCACGAACATGATGGTGTATATAGAAAACGACTTCTTGCTGCAACGATAGTTTAGCACGCGTTGCACTATGAATAGCTACCTCATAACCAACACCCTGTACTAAGCATATACATACATCATCTTCAAGAGATTGTAACGTCCCAGTTAAATAGCCTATCAAACCATACCCTTACTATCTTATGGCAATATAATAACCTAAAAAAAAACTTACACAAGCCATTATTGCTTTAAATGGGGAGGAGTATACATCAAGATAGACTTAGATTAGCACACAATAGCCACATAAAGACATTAAGAAAAAAATGAAGACAACACAGCCAACGCACATATCTGCAAACACAAAGCAAACCACTTTTTAGTGAAAACAAGATATATCTATCAGCCTACCAACAAATCGTCTTCTGCTTGCACCTGCCACATCTTCCAATAATACCCATCTTTTTTCTTAATTAAATCATTATGCTTACCTTCTTCTACGATACGGCCGTGATCCAAAACAATAATCCTATCAAGTGACTTAATCGTAGACAGTCTATGGGCGATAACAATGGCTGTTTTACCAAGCATCAGATCCTGTAAGCTATGGTAAATAGCTTGTTCCGTAACCGTATCCAGAGCTGAGGTTGCCTCATCTAGCAATAGGATAGGCGACTCTTTAAGAAACGCCCTAGCGATTGCAAGACGTTGTCGCTGCCCCCCCGATAATTTTAACCCTCGCTCTCCTACCATGGTTTGATAACCATCCGGTAGTTGCTCAATAAAATCGTGAGCATGGGCTTTCTTCGCAGCTTCAACTACCGCCTCATCGGTTGCTTGTAAATCCCCATATCTAATGTTTTCTAGTATAGAACGGTGAAAAAGCTGACTATCTTGTGGAATCATCGCAATCATTTTACGCAACGACTCCAGAGAAACATGCTGAATATCTTCGCCATCTATCCTAACGGCACCCTTCTCAACTTTAAAAAAGCGCAATAAAAGTTGCAACAAAGTCGTTTTCCCACTACCTGAAAAACCTACCAAGCCAACTCGCTCTCCCCCCTTAATCGTTAAATTAAAATCTTTAAACAGCGGTGTTGCGCCTGTGTGACTAAACGAAAAATTATCAAAAGACACCGTGCCATCAGAGATAACAAGTGGCGCATGATTTTTATCCTCTTGAACTTGCCAAGGCGCATGCAAAAGCGTCAAGGCCTGCTGACATTTCCCATACTCTTCCACCATCTTTAAACACTGTTCCCCAAAATAATCTAAGACATACCAAGAAACCTCAACAGTCGTATCAATCACAAAAGCAAAGACGCCGATCGTTATCTGATTTTTTTGATACAAATACAATAATAGCGTCAAATTACTTCCCATTAAAAGCATTAACATTAGATCACTTGTAAATCGCAAACGTAATAAATATCCTTTTAAAGCCACATCCTTAGTCAAAACATCTACGCTAGCAGTTGATATACGCTCCTGCTCATGAAATTGTCTGGCAAACAGCTTTACAAAATACATATTATTAATACAATCTACCAATGTCCCCATCAAGTCCGTTTGGCTTTTGGCTACACCATACGCCAAACCACGAGCTTTGCTGCTACAGTACAACATATAGGGAATAAACAGTGACAACCAAAAGATAAACACATAAGCAAAGTACGGTGATTCACTCCAAAGCAAATAGGTATACACAGAAATAAGCGACAGCACGAACCAAGTTTGCGTTGCAAGTTCAATAATAACACCTGTCCCCGTGTTAAGCTCAATAACGCGATTTGCGATACTACCAGTCATCTGCTCTTGATAGTAGCGATACGGTCGGCGTTGCAATAGCTCATGCAAATACTCCGTCATGGAGCGCGATAATCTAGGATAAAAATATAGCGAACATAAATTCCGCAGACGCAACGAACCACAAACACCTATATAACTACCTGCAAAAAACAAACATGCAGGCATGACCTCGTGCAACAAATGTACTTTGCTAGCGGACTCCAAAGCATCGATCACTTCTTTCAAGGCATACGATAAAAAAGTATTCAATACAGCAAACGCAAATGTAACCACGAAAATACTGACAAGCCAATACCACATGGGCTTTGAAAAATACCATATCATTTCGAGCAAATTTTCGGGTAATTTTACATTTTTAGACATACTCACCTTTTAGAAACCTATGGTTATTCATCGCCTGCATTCGTAAACACCGACTGCACATCATCCAACTCTTCCAAAACGTGTACTAGATTTTCAAGCTTCTCGTTGCCTTCATCTGTCAGAGATAAGCTATTATCTGCATGCCAGATTAAATCAGATTCCACAACATGATATGACTTGCTTTTACAATATTCTAAAACCGCTACGAGATTATTTGGCATTGTAGAAACAGCCACCGATTGTTCATCCAATAACGCCACATCCTCAATATCAAGTTCAAACATTTCATCCATAAACGCGTCTATATCCTCTAATTGACTACAAACAATCAAGCCCTGCCTTGCAAACATGTATGAAACCGAACCAGATGTCCCCAAGTTACCCCCATACTTCGTAAAAGCATGACGAACCTCTGCAACAGTACGGTTTTTATTGTCTGTTAAGCAGACCACCAAGATGGCAACACCCATTGGACCATAGCCCTCATAGATCACTTCGGCATAATCCTCTCCATCTATATTACCGACGCCTTTATCAATAGCTTTTTTAATACTATCCTTTGTCACATTAGCATGATTGGCCTTCTCGATCGCCAAGCGCAAACGTGGGTTACTTTTAGAATCCCCACCGGCTTCCCTCGCCGCTACCGTAATTTCACGGATAAACTTGGTATTCTTCTTACCTCGAAGTGCATCCTGTCTACCCTTCCTGTGCTTTATATTTGCCCACTTACTATGACCTGCCATAATACTACCACCTAAATAATCTCACTTATCACCGCCGAACGTAGTCCCAATTCTTTTAGCGAATTAGCATCCATAGGACCTGGAGCATCCGTCAACATACAGCTCGCGCTTTGTGTCTTAGGAAAAGCAATAACATCCCGAATAGACTCACGATCTAACAACAACATCATCAAACGATCCAAACCGAATGCAATACCTGCATGCGGTGGCGCACCGTACTGAAGCGCTGTAAGCAGATGACCAAACTTTTCTTTTGCCTGGACCTCATCCAAGCCGAGCACATCCAAAGCGGCCATCTGCATATCATAATCATGGATACGCACAGACCCTCCAGCAATCTCATGGCCATTAAGAACAAAATCATACGCCTGAGAGGTCAGTTTTGCATACGATGCTTTGAAGGCACTAACGCTGTCCACAAAAGGCGCTGTAAAAGGATGATGCATCGCTTTCCAACAGTCTTCTTCCTGCTCAAACATTGGGAAATCAACCACCCAAAGTGGCGCCCAACCTTTCTTTATTAACGCCAAATCTTTGCCAATCTTATTACGCAGCGCATCCATTGATTGACTGACCACCTTATCCGTTCCTGCACCAAAGAATACACAGTCACCTGATTCACAGTCCATATCTTTAAGCATCGCTTTCACCGTATCTATACCTAAAAACTTAATAATAGGTGATTGCCAGGTCTCTGGGTCCTCATAAGCATTTACTTTGATATAAGCAAGGCCCCTAGCACCATAATTAGACACATATTTTGTATATTCATCCAACTGCTTTCTTGTCAATTGACAACCGTTAGGAACACGCATACCTACAACACGATGTCCTTCCTTTTTAGCAGGATCTTCAAAAACATTGAAGCCACAATTCTGACAATGCGACTCAAGAGGAACAAGATACAATGGGTTGCGCAAATCAGGCTTATCTGTCCCATAACGTAGCATCGCATCACTATAAGTCATCACTGTAACATCGGGCAACTTCTCGTCCATTACCTCTTGAAAAACGGACTGCATTATTTCAGTCGCTACCTGCATCACGACATCTCTATCGGCAAACCCCATCTCAAGATCAAGCTGCGTAAACTCCGGCTGCCTATCTGCTCTTAAATCCTCATCCCTAAAACACTTGACAATTTGGTAGTATTTATCGATACCACCTATCATAAGCGTTTGCTTAAATTGTTGTGGAGACTGCCCCAATGCATACGCATGCAAAGGGCTGTTTCGACTTGGAACATAATACTCTCTGGCCCCCTCTGGCGTTGGTTTTGTCAACACAGGCGTTTCAATTTCCAAAAAGCCCTTCGCATCCAGCGTATTTCGCATCACACGAGAAACAGCCGATCGAACCTTTAAAGCTTGCAACAAATCTTTTCGTCGCATATCAAGATAACGGTAACGTAATCGTGTCGCCTCGCCTATCTGGGTATGTGATTCGTCATCGACAGAAAAAGGCAATGGCAAAGATTGGTTCAAGATATCTAATGTCCCTACATGGATTTCGAACGCACCGGAGGGTAAATCTTTATTCAGCGTACCCTCTGGTCTCTGCTTAACAATCCCTTTAATCTGAATAACATACTCTGATCGACATTGCTCCGCCTTAGCAAATAACTGCTTATCATCAGGATTGCAAACCAATTGACACAGCCCCTTATGATCACGAAGATCGATAAATATAACCCCGCCATGATCTCGATAGCGATGAACCCATCCGGCCATCATCACTTCTTTTTCAAGCATTTCGTGAGAAATACCATCGCTTAAATAGGTTCTATACTGCATACTAATTTCCTTTGTTACATTTTTTTGGTGACAACACGATCTTTCAAGGCGCAAGCCGTCCCGAGTGAAATAATAAACTGTATCGCATCGTCGATACTCATATCCAATACCCGCACGTCCTTGTACGGTACAATTAATATATAACCGGAAGTAGGATTGGGGGTCGTTGGCACAAAAAGCATAACCATATCTTCATCAAATAACGTCTGCGATGGCGAACGATCTGTAACAAAGGCAACACTCCATGATCCTTTTCTTGGATATTCTACCAAGACCACCTCATGAAACGCCTTGTTCGTTGTGAAGAAAACTTGCAAGCTCCTTTTCACACCATAGTAGATACTCCGCACCAATGGCACCCGCGACAACAAGGCTTCTGAGCATTGAACGATGATTTTACCGAAGATATTTTTTGCTAACACCCCTGTTACTAGAACACTGGACAACAAAAGAAGTATCCCATATCCTGGAATATTTATACCGACATACGAACTTACGTGCAACGATTCAGGAAGCAATAATAAAAACCTATCCCCCATACTAAAAAACAAACGAAGAAAAAATATCGTTATCAGTGCCGGCACCCATATCAATAAACCTGTAACAAAATACTTTCGCATCATTTTAATCACGTCCAAACCCTCGCATCATCTAAATCG
>CAXGBK010000120.1:0-3162 GCA_964008345.1 uncultured Coxiella sp. | reverse complement strand
CAGGAGATTTAAAACTTAAAATAAACTTACCACAGCACCTTTCATACTGCAAGCAGGGTCTTGTATACTATAATAAGAATTCCATTAAGTTTATATCTAACTTTTCTAGCTGCGTTATCAGGGATAGTAAGGGCAGGCCATGGGTAGCATAATAGTCATCACTCTTAAGTGATTCTAAGAGCATAAAGCCGTGATCTTCAATTCGGATACTTCCTGCACAGGAAAAAGGTTTGTCTAGATCAAGATAGCGTTGAATACATGACGCCGATAGTGAGCGGTAATGCGCGGTCGCACGACTGACGCTGACATTACAGAATCCGGACTGTGGCTGATATACGCACATGCCAGATAAAGATAGGACCGTCCGACCAGAGCATTGTGTGAGCTGCTGGAATGCGTCTGCTTTATTTTTTGGTTTAGCGAGTATGGTCTGGCCGATTGTTAGAAGCTGATCTCCAGCGATGATGATGCTATCATCTTCAACATGAATAGCTTTCGCTTTTTCTTCGGAAAGTCGTCGAACGAGTGCTTCGACCGTTTCATGATCCCTGGGGCTTTCATCGATGTTAGGATCGATAGACTTAAATTTTAACCCAAGTTTACGCAGTGCGTTTTTACGACCTTCCGATGATGAGGCAAGAATAATAGAGGGCATGAGTTACAACTCCTTATGAGTATACAGTCTACAGGTACAAGTCATATACTACATAAGTGGGCTTGGCTTGTCATGCTAGAAAGGTTGTTGGTGGGGGGGCAAATATTTCTTTGCCGGCTGGAACAACTGCATGAGATAGGTACGGCGCGAGCAGAAGCTAATTAGCCTATGCCGGTGGAGAGGTGACGCGAATAGGTATTACTCAGTAGTTAGCAACGCGTGTTCAACGCTGATATCAATACACAAAGTATTGAAAAATTATTAAGTTTATAGTAGAATGTTGATTTATTCTATAATTATCTGATATGAAGTGTGCTAACCATGATTCCGTTCAACCTATCTTAGCAGAACAAGATTTTAAAAATATACCGCGTATAATTAAATCTCTGTCAAAAGAAAACTGGGTATTACTTATTCAACACGAAGCCGCTGTACAACATTTGTTTGATGTATTATCCAAGGAATCACTGGACGAACGTAAAGAGTTTGTCTCTATTTTTGTGGATAAATTAGCAGATAGCAATCTGACTTCGACAGAAAATTTTATAAAAATAATAAAGAATTATCATAGTCATCTTTTCCGGCACCATTTCGATGAGAAATTCCAATTTTACAACGGGTTGCGTCAAGTTCTCAGAGATAATACTGCTTTCGCAGAGAGGTTTTGCACAGATTTTTTTCGTGAAAGTAGTACGGATGCCAGTGATTTTTTTTGGAATATGGATTTTAAACACTATTTGTTTAGTGAGGACCAGTCTCAAGAATGGGGAGATGATCCCCTATGCTATACATCTCTTAACGTACAACAACATGTTTTTGAGTTGGTGCTTAAAGTTACTACGGATCACGATGAAAAATTTCTTTTAGAACTTCTTAAGAAATGCACTTGCCAATATCAATCTATATACCTGATTAGATGGGCGCTCATGTTTAATCATCACCAAATTATTGTCGATTACTTAAATTGCCTAGAAAAAAACAATATGACTTATTTAAACCAATTGCTATCGTTTTATTGTTGGCCCGAATGTGAATCCAGTTATGCTGAAGGTATGAACCTGCAGTGGCGTAAGGGCATGCCTTTAGAAGGCATTGAAACAGTGAATTCTATTTATATGATGGCTTTGTTACACAATGCTGATGCAGTTATTGAATGGATCCATTGTTTACACAGAAATGATCAAGCGCCAGAATTGAATTATTTGATGGCTGACAACGTTAGCTTAGACATAATGCACAATCCCGATATTGCCCAACAATGTTTCTCTTCTGAGGTAATAATGCTAAAAAATATGGTCAGGCGATGCATTGAAGTTGAATCTAGTTGTTCCAGTTTAGAAGAGGCGGTCGAGAAAAGGCCTGAGAACGAGACGCCCTTGTGCTTCTATATCAAAAAAAATTTAAAACAAGACCATAGTTCAGATAGATACTATGAATTTTTTATGCAACGTTTTGTTATGGCTATACTTTTTGACGTAGATGGTTCTTTTGAAGTGTTTCCAGATCTTTGTACTAGCTTTTTTGAGGCTAGCCACAATCACTCACTGAGTTATTCTGGATCAGACACTCTGGAGACCATGTCATCAAGTGGAGAAGCTTTTGTTTATGATGGACAATCCGATTTTGGCTTACTATATAATATAAATAGAGTGTTTTCTCATTTTTTTCAGAAAAAAGTAGACAGGCCTTTTTTGTCTCTAGACCGATACAAGACTTTGCTCAAAGTGGTTTATCAATCCATTGCAAGAGTACATAGGGTGTTGGGTCATTGTAGCGAGTTAACATATCTTTCTCCACTTAATTGTTTAAGCGAAACATTAATAAATACCGAGCTTTCACCTCAGGCGTTCTTGGATGCGCACAAGCATGCTATTAATGAACGTGCAGAATCCTATAACTTTGCAAAACAGCTACAAAAGCAAGATGCCATTGCGTGGATTATAAAGACAGATTCTATTATGTTTACAGATTACGATGGCAAAGTAATGCATGCATATTTCACGCTTAAAGATGAAATATACAGGCACCTCTTGACACTTGTTTTTGATGTAGACCTATTAGCTGACATTAGGCAATCATTGTTTGATATGTATATGTACCGCGCATCCGCATCGGTGTATCCCCCAGCCTATTACGAGATTGCACGCCGGCACCTTCAGTATGTTGGAAAATACTTATCAACTGTGAAAGTTGGTCGTTCTAAAATTGTGTTTTTAAATGCTTTCGATCGTGTCGTTCAAGAGGAAGCCTTTGACAAATCCTGTTTGCAATTCATTGAAAAAATATCAGGATTATCGATGATAGAAGTTGAATATCGTGTAAATAAATCAGGGTCATCTCTTGCTGAATTAAAAAGTTTACTCTTAAATGAAGCGCTTACTTATGCTATGTTTTCTCAATTTACGTTGAGTGTAATACAGCCAGCTCTTACTCAGCCAGAAAACGAAACGACGCCGGCGCAAATATCTCTTGGGGAAAATGTATCACTGTTTTCTCAATTTACGTTG
>CAXGBK010000119.1:0-2049 GCA_964008345.1 uncultured Coxiella sp. | reverse complement strand
GCCCAGAGCGTCGGAAGCACCAAAAGTAGTCTACGCAGCAGGTATTGTTGCATAACGGCAAAGCCAAAAAGTCATAATATCGTAACGTCGAAGGGATATGCAAGTTATTTCTATGCAGTAGAACAAGGCCACCAGTGATAGTAGGTTTTAAGTTTTGTAGGAGTTGATGGTCGGCACAGATCACCCCAGTAAGCGATGCGCTCTTTTTTAGGGTACCAAAAAGGGATGCAGTAGGTCTCTTCCATTAGGTGCTGGTCAAGCTCAGTAAGTATACGAGCATGGTCTTGAGGGTCATTACCTAAATCTTGGATACTTTTTGTGATATGTGCGTCATGAATACCCATCACGCTAGCTAGGTTATTCGCATTCGATGTTAGCCTAAATTGGTTTTCTAATCTTGTTTTTGTATTTAGTGGGTACGATACGTTCCAATAAGCCATATCAAAGTCACCTGTTTGCAAAGTTTTGTAGTAATAGCTTGGGTCCAGACGTCTAATGGTTACCCCAATTCCGATGTCTCGGCAGGTTTTTGCATAGATATTGGCGATTTTTTCCAGTTCACGATTCGGTACTACTAGGTTTATATGCAGCAACTCTCTCGTTATACGATGAACACGTTTCTCACCATCTAATACCCAACCAGATTCCTCTAGTAGCTGATGCACTACTTTTTTAGGTAGGGGCTTTAAGTACGGGGGCGCTTTTGGGGAGGGGTAGATATTGGTGTAGTAGCTTTCTAGGCGGGTATAGAAACGGTTAAAGAGACTGTCATTAATAGCGTCAAATGGGAATAGAATGGCCATTGCTTTGCGCATACTGTGTTTATTCCAGACAGATCGGTGTTGGTTAAAGAAAAATCCCTGCATAGCAATCGGGCGTTGAAGGGAGTGCGTGATCAAAGATAGGTTAGGGTGCGATTGCTGAAAGGACTGAAGTTGTAACCAGTTTTCGTGATAAAGCTCACGACGGATATCATATTCTTGTATTTTAAAGCCTACATATGCGCTATAAGTGTTGCGGTAGTATTGATAGAGAATGCCATCAAAGTTATAGCGCCCTTGGTTAATAGGTGCATTATATGCCCAGTATCTGGGGTTTTGTTGCCAGCGTACTTGGGATTGATTTTTTCGGTCTAGTCGGTATGGGCCGCTTCCGATAGGACTTTCTATTGAGGCCAAATCACACTGTTTAGCAATAGGCATTTGACCAAGTTCGACCATAACTGAAAAAGGGATAGGCTTAGGAGCTTGGATAATCAGTGTCTGATCGTTGATAGGCTGAAAGCTTAATTGGTAATGCGACAGTGTTTGCCAGTGCAGGGGGCCATTATGGGTTAAATAATTCAGGCTGCTGGCGACATCACTGGCCATCAAATCGCTTCCATCGTGGAATGTTGCCGACACAAGTTTAACCGTTATAGATTTTTTATCATGGCTGAAGGTCATTGCTGATGCTAATAAGCCATAGTATTGGTCTGTGTGATCAGGCGATTGGGTCAGTAAACTATCATATTGGAGCAGAGAGCCTTCGGCTAGGATTCCTTGTTGAAGAAAAGGATTGGTATGATCATAGTGACCCAAACGATAAAGCCGTAGTAAACTACCTCGGGGAGCATGTGGATGGATGGATGCGAAGGAGATTTTACTGGGGTATTGAATAGATTGGATATGGGCATTAACAAGTAGATGTGCATAGGCCTCAGCTGTATTTAGTATACTAAGCAGAACCATAAGTATACTAAGATGGCGCATTGAACCACCAGTTTGCCAGGTCAATATCGTATTTTGGGTGGATCTCAGGGTGACGGATAGTATGCCAATGGGCGATACGAAAAGTATCGTCATGCCAGTGTGGTATAACATAGTTTCCCCAGAGAAGAACCCTATCAAGATTACGTGCAGAAACGGTTAGTTGCTCACGTGAGGAGGCCTTGATGGTCTGATCAATCAGCGCGTCAACCACAGGGTCTTTAAGGCCTATAATATTCATCGATCCTATTTTATCAGCCTCTGATGAGTGCCAGAAAAGTCTCAGTTCCGTGCCTGGATT
>CAXGBK010000118.1:0-7083 GCA_964008345.1 uncultured Coxiella sp. | reverse complement strand
CGATAGTGTTTTGTAATTTTTTACTGGAGGTTCACCAGTCCATAGAGCATTATCCGGTCTCAATAGTACCGTGTATTCTTGACTTTGATTACTATACAGGATCATGCGATCAGCATTTGTATCTTTCACAAGCAGTCCGTTATACCGATCTGATGCAATGACCCATGAACTATTAACCTTTTTGCACATAAGACCAAATGGAACATGGTATCTTTTTGTTCCTCCACTTATCTCGATCATTGTGTGTGTTGTGTAATCTGTACTATCGTAGACTTTTAGCGTGCTAGAACTATCTTCCAGCCTATACATATTATCGATCTTGTGTATGATGATCCCACTTTTTGCGTCCAATTGTTGTTCAATTGTCATCGCAAAACGGCCGAACTTTGACGCTGAATAAAATACGGCCGAGCCAGTTGCATGCAATAATAAATGCCCATTGTCCTGACAGTGATAAACTCTACAATCCGGTTTATAATCAGGGAAAAGGCTATATTGAGAGGTTGTAAGGCACGCTTTACTCGATACAACTTTATACCAATTCTCACCAAACTGAACATGCAACCCATCGTATTTCAATTCATACCGTTGGTTTTTGAATTGAAAACTAAATCCATCGTCAAGTTTTGGCTCTTTAATCTCCTGTGGGCATGCCGCAAATAAAGGCCAATGTTTGCTCTTTTTAATCCATATTGTATTCGTTTCATTTGGTAATATGATAGGGCCAGCTTGTAACTTCCCAATACTAATTGAATCCCGGTCTATTGACGCATGCTCGAATATGAGCGTACCGTCTCCACATAGCGTAACTTCACAGTCACCACCTATATCAAGGCAATTATTTTCACTAAAATCACATATTGCAGTGCATGCACCGATGCGTCTTCGATGCAACTCCAGTAGCTGATGAGATCTATCTATTTCCGCTTGTTGGACTAGATCAACATCTTCCATGGTTCCTTTCGTGATTGCGTAAAAGTACGAAATAGTGTAATTGACGTAAAGTTTAATCCATATATCTTCTGTAGAACCTGTAGGGTTACTAAGCATAAGCGTTGACTGTAACAACCTACAGAGTGCATGGATAATACCCCATGATGTCGCCTCTAAGTGCTTAGTTGTAACGTTGTATACATGCTCACCCCATGTACTTATATATTCGTCGGTTAGATATGGGCTAGAACTTTTTAAATGACGCAAATGATCCATATACAATCTAAGACAGGTAATCATTAATATTAAATGACCCTCATCGCTATCCTCAGCTTTTTGTATAGCGAGCAAACAGGTTTCTCCAAAATTATGTATGTTTTCATCGGCATCTTTTTTTGCAATCAGTGTACAAAAGTATTGTTTTACTTCTGCCGCTTTTTTGCGCAACACTTCTTGTGTTATGGGTATACCTGAATCGCAAAGTGGTCGCAGATAGACACTGCTAGTAAATATTTCTGAATTAGTCATTACATCACAGGCTAGTGCTCTCCAGCCCAACGTGCTCATCGTCCATAGCATTTGCTCGGACTTTCGCTCTGGCTGTTTGTCATTAAAAAGTCCGTTTTGTAACCCTCTCCCTGCAAGTGCGTAGCTAAACGGCTGGGTAATAACCTTCTCATCTCCGAATTGCGTATCTATAAATGATCCTCTATATTTATTTATTACATCTTTTTTTATGATTTTCATTGCCTTAACTGGCATACAGTATATTACGGGTTTATCATGGGCATTAATAAAACGCATTATAGGCTCGTATTTTCTGCATAATGCGATTGTTTCTTCCACTATTTCTTTAGCTTCGGGGGTATTGAGGCTACGAAGATATTCTAATGTAGGTATGTATTCCTCTCTAATTCCAATCGTATAAACATCATTGGCTTTATCTGCATGATTTATATAGTCAATCAGTTCGAGGATAGATAACCCACCATCTTCAGAAGAATATTCCCATTTTCTTTTTACTATTGTGCATGAGATAAAATCCTTCGATTTCCTAAATTTGTCCATATCACCTTTTTCTAAAAAATGATCTATGCCACAATCTTTTAACTCTGATTTCTCCAAACATGTCAGTAATGTTCTCTCCAACATATACACGTTAACATCTGTGTCCATCTGTGTATAGGTGATATTTTCCCTGGCGTGGTTTACATAATGTCTGATTATACCGACATACAAGGATAATAGTTCACGAAATCTTTCATCTCGATATTCTCCGATCTCGTGGCACGAGAGAGCAGCTTGTGCATTAGCATGTAGATACGCTAGACAACCACCGATAACAATTGACGTGTGACAGCCACTTAGTTGAGATATTAAACTTGTCATGGTATGGCGTAGCTGCACCATGGACGCATGATTGGACTTTTTTGCTTCCACTTGTGATAATAATTGAGAAAAGCAAAATACTAAAATTTTATCGTGCGCAAAGTTTTCTGGTTTGATATTTTTTGATCTCACGTTCAAATACTTTAATATTTGCTCAAAACCATCCCCTTCTAAAATAGGATCTGGTGATGGATCTTGTTCCTCGATGAAAAATAAGTCCTTCTTATATTCCGTTGCAATAGAAGCTGTTTGTAGTGCAGATCGTAAAACATTTTCAGAACAGGTTTTTACGTAATCTTGCATACCGCTTCTTATGCACTTCAGGCTATTTTCTAAAAAAACTTTGACTGCTAATGTCTCTTTATCTCTTTTAGGTGTTGGTAAACGTTTTACTGAATCATAAACATAGGCTAATCCAGTGTGAAATCTTTCTTTTTGACTAGGACTCATTCCATTGTAGCTTTTTAACTCATATTGCAAGCCAATCGTTTTTATAATCAATTTCAGCTTCTTATACTGATTTTGACTCTTGCAAAAAGTCGCTAGTAACGCCATGGTACTTAGTATAGTACAATTTCCCGACTGTTGTGTCTTCATCTCACCAAACATGGCATCATAACTTCTGTCTATGTTGGATGCACGTCCACCAATATCACATACCAGCCTTATTCTTTGATAAAGATCATCGATAGATGTTATTCTTGTCGACAAATTATTAGGTTTCACCAGGATCTCCCAATCATTATCTGGTGTTGGAATATGTTTACCTTTCTGCCTGGTATTTTTTGTAATACAAGTCCAATGCGAAGGCGTTGTTGATATTGCAAAAATTCCTGCTCTTTTATCTTTGACTCTACTAGCGTAATCTACTGAGCCATCGATTCCCACCTTGACTTTGCGTTCATGATTGTCTGAACCGCTACCACGATTGGTAATCATGTAAGTTACTTTATCAGCACCTTTGACTAGCCTAAAACCTAGTAGATGCGCTTGAAAGCATACAACGCCTATACTACCATCATCGATACTACCACTGAATGCTTCTTGAATTTTTATTAACTCTCCTAAAAAGTTTTCAGCATTCGCCATGAGCGCTTCATCCCTTTGCACAGCCAGCACGGATTCTTTGAGTAGAAAGTCCACGTAATGCAGTGCGGTGTCTTTACGAGCAGAACCTTCGTATACTGTCTTACTGATGGCAGAACCGTTCACAAGCTTCATGAGCAAACCGTATCTGGTATTATCGTCGATTGTGTGGTCGGGTCTACTTTTTTTGACGAGATTTTGTTGTGTTTTCTTAGTCGTGAGCATAGATTTTTAAATATTCAATATTTTTATAAACTATCACAAAACCTCGGATATGTACAGCAGACTTGCACTCTCCGCCCTTTTTTTAAGTAAGGGATAACGCTATATACCTAAACCTGCCCCATACAAACTGGTAATATGATTACAACACCCTCAAATTGTGCATCTTTGTATTTTTATACCCAACCACTTATAAAACCGTTATATGGATCACCCTGTAACAATCTACATTATATTACATCTGTAGCTCATCACAGTGATCAACACTTGCCTAATTACCATTCTGACGCTAGAGTATAGATAGTCAAAAACCTACAATACATGTACTACGATCTTATTGTATTTTCAGCTGGCCTGCTTCTCCTGGTTCTGGGTAGTGAGAAAATGGTCGCCAAATCTGTTCTCATTGCGAGGGAGCATCACATATCCCCTTTTATTATTGGAACTTTTTTAGTAGGGTTTGGTACCTCTGTTCCTGAGCTCGTCGTAACTATTTTTTCAGTCTTGTATAATTCTGTCCATTTATCCGTTGGTAATGCGCTAGGATCCTATATTTGTAATATTGGCTTGATCCTCGGTTTAACAGCTATTGTTAGACCCGTAGCCATTCCTATATCTACGCTTTACAAGGAACTACCACTACTATTCATATCTCTCATCATCACCATTCTGTTGGTAATGGATGGAAAATTAACAACCATTGACAGTTATATTTTATTAGCGCTTTTTCTAACGTTTAGTTTAATTGTTGTTGCCGATAGCGGACATCGTGAAAACGTCGATGCGTTACCGGCCCCTGATCGAAGACAAACTATCTATCAACTGGCAGGATTTTTCTTTTATCTAGCGATCTTATTAACCGGTTCACACCTGATGGTTACCTCGGCACAAAACCTAGCTAAAATGCTTGGTATTAGCGAATTGATTATCGGTTTAACCGTTATGTCTATCGGGACGAGCTTGCCAGAACTTGCTACTGCAGTAAGTAGCACTTTACAAGGTGAGAGCGACTTATGCTTGGGCAATATCGTTGGCTCTAATATATTTTGTTTGTTGGGAATTTTACCTATCCCCGCTGTGATGCGAGTTGATCATATTGCCACAGAAAATCTGTGGCGTGAATTTGCTGTTATGATCTTTATTACGATGCTTTTTTGGATATTTGCAGCAAAATTCGATGAGAAAAAGCAAATATCTAGACTGGAAGGTTGTTTTCTACTGGCCTCTTATCTTGGCTACATAGCAAGTCTTTATCTCTAACATTTAAACGCCTATAGTACTGTGCAAAGTATTCATACCAACTAAGTAACATCACTATAACCAGCCATGTTACATAGGTGGTCTCAATGTATTTAAAAGCGTTGCCGTTTTGCAAAAGCATTGGCCCAAACCCAAGTAGCACAATCAGCCCCATACCCCCTGCAGCAGACCATTTTCCACTGGGGATTGATTGAATATTTTTACGTTTCATGTGGAGTAAATGCGCTTGGATCAAGGCAATTGTAGCATAGCGAATAGCCGTAAATAGCATAAACCATAACGGGACGTGTCCAGCAAGACTGAGTTTATAGAGGACGGTTGCGATGAAAACACCATCGGCAATGGGATCTAGCATACGACCAAAATCGCTTACACAATCCAGTGCTCTAGCTAAATAGCCATCTAGTAAATCCGTTACTGCAGCTACCAATACCAAACCAGCAAGCCCCTCGAGCTGGAAGACATTGTAGCCACCAACCCAAACCGCTATTGCCAGAAATATACGTGAGATTGAGAGCATATTTGGTAAATTACAGTGATCAATCACTTTCATAGCCGTAAGTAAAAATAACATTCCCTTGTATTATACACAAAATTCATCCTGATTGTCTTCAGCATACTTTATTTTGATACTCGATCCCCCTAGACAAAACGCTATTTTAATATTACCCTAATGTTATTTTAATAATTCTTATGGCTGTACTCCCCCGTAGATCTCATGATATTTATCGTGCTAATGAAGTACTCCTTGAAAAATTGACCGGTGATTTTTCGAGACTACATGGCGATTACTTTTCTGATGATAACGCTATGGCCTCATGTGTTGTGGCTGAGCAAAAGCGCGTAATGGTTGCTAATGAGCTAGCGCATTCAAAACTCAAGGCCCAAACACTTCTGGGGGCGATGCACGCCTTATCCTTACCTGAAAATCTTGAATGGGATTGCTTGGTAAAGCAGCATATTCCTTACTATGAGAATATGGATGACGAACTTGGTAAAAAATCATCTGGCTGGTTCTTTATGTTAAACTATGCGATTAGAACCGGAAATGGCTATCGATCTTTACCGTATGGCTCGCCAAAGTACTTTGTTAATATCAACGGGGTTATGCAACCCATGAATATGACACAGAAGGACTGTCTCACCAGGGCTACCGCAAGTGTATGTATTGAGCTCAATAGAAAGAACCAAGCTCGTGTTTTAGGCCTTGATAATGCCTGTTTAGAAGATCCAGTCGCAGCCAAAGTCGTTGCGCTTGATAAGATTCACGAAGCGATTATGGACAAACTCAATAGCAACTATGAAGGGCACGGACTGGAGGGTCTCGAGCCTGTGGCTAGCGTAGAAAGCCGAGTCAATCGTCAGGGTAATACACTCGTCATTCAAGATCTAGCTGTTACCATACCTCGAGGCTTAAATATTCCCAATCATCTGCTTCATGAGTCAAAACCGTGTACTGCCAACCGTTACATTCGCTTTATTTGTAATACCCTAACTCGCTTAAGAGCCAATTTTATTTGGTTTTTTAATCTCTTTGCCGTAAGAATCAGACCACACTTAGTTAACAAACCACAAGACTATGAGCTTACTAGGTTGTTACCGAGTGATAATCAGTCCTTGAGTAAGCGGCGACGACGATGGTGGTCACATTATATTCTTCAGTCTTCCAATGTATGCTGGGATACGCCTGCCTATATAAGCCGAATGTCTTTTATGAACTTTTGCAGCAATATCGTGCTACTAGCCTGTTTTGCACTAAGTAGTGTAGCTTTACTAGCGGAGCCGTGGAGCTTTAGGCCAAAAGTAAAAGCCAGTATATTGCTTACATCTTCTATCTATGCGCTATTCTATGCTATCTATCGATATTGTAGTCATCGTATTCTCTCACCACTTAGATTTGGGCGCCATCACGATACCTTACTTATGCAGCCCACTAAATCAGATGGCCTATTCCCACGTCCGAGTATTCGTGAAAACTGTGTGCGTTTTTGGAATCGTTGGCCATGTCTACGACCCAAGCCTAGAGAGACGAGCTACTCAGGCGTAGAAATAACCGTCAGGCCTGCGACCCTCTAGTATCAGAGGACTGTTTTAGATATATATTTCCATGGGATTAGTGAATGGCGCCCCTACTCTTTTGTATTTTCTTATGTAGAGTGACTTTACACGCTATCAGGAAAATATTGGCCTATT
>CAXGBK010000117.1:0-4704 GCA_964008345.1 uncultured Coxiella sp. | reverse complement strand
TCGATGGATCTAAAACAACATAGCTGCCAGCGGTAAAATCCGGAGAGGAGACGACTGCCCAGTAGCGATTTTTATGTATTGTTTGCCCGACTTGGTTGACCAAAACCTGCTTAACCGTCTGATTTTCATCTATTAAGTAGCAATATTTTGACAAAACAACCGTACTCGGTGGCACAGCAAAACAAGTTGCACATGATGGCAATCTAACACGCACCACTAACCCTCTTTGGTGGTGGTAATGATCCAGAAAATGTTGGTTACTCTCTGACTCAACCGGCGTAAACTCGAGATCCATACCTAAACTCGGGTGGTGGCTAGGCTGAATAATATGATGCGGCTTAAGTTGCTGCCTACTGTCTCCATAAATACTATGAGCTTGCATCTCTTCTTGTTTTAGAGCTGCTTTTATCTCAGCGACGTACCTTGATGGAATAAAAGCTCTAATATGCCAGTTTTTATCATCCATTACCCGCACTAAAACCGCACCTTGTTTGATATCATCTCCCTGGTTGACATAGATCTTGTCAACCCGACCAACAAAAGGGGCTTTTATTATCGTTTTTTCTAACGACGATTTCACTTGTGATATTGCAATTTGCTGTTGATTACTATTCTTTTCTGAAACCAAAACCTTGCTTTTCTGGGTATCGACGCTGTGATCGAGATCGATGAGTATTTTTCTTTCTCGCTCCAAGGACTGTTGAGCTTCGTCTAACTTCTGCCTTGATAGAGCTTTAGACTGGTGAAGTTTTTTGTAACGGTCAAACTGTTTTTTAGACAATTCAAATACTTTCTGCTGCTGCTCCAATTTCTCTTTGGTTTGTGAGACTTGTTGTTTTTGCATTTTCATTTCCGCTTCAAGTTGTGCTTGTTTGCTTATTTCCTTTTCTAGTTTTAGCTGGATGTCCTTTGCATCTAACCTAAGGATTACATCACCCTTTTTGACGAATTGCCCAGCCCGCTTCTCTACGCTTTCTACTGTGGTATTATGGAATGCAAAGAGATCGACATCTTTATCGGCGAATACTTTTGCATGCAAATCTCTAGTTATCGGGGCATTAGGTTGCTCTAGCGCAAATACTTCTACTGTAGGCGTCGTTACAAGTGTTTCTTCGCGAGCTGGCTCTGGGGCATAGATGTATAAGATCGCGATAATGATAAAGGCAAAGCTCGTTATGACAAGCGCTATGCTGGCGGTACTGATAAAAGATTTCACGTCACAATCATTACAGAAAACTTAAATCATTATAACGTTTTACGGCGAGCTCGACAAGCCAAACTATTTTTAAACATCCTCCTACATTGACGTTATTATTGATATCGTGTATAATTGTTAATATATTTAATAATTATAATATTAGTATTGTTTAGCCATTACATCACGGAGAATCCAAATCATGGAATTTACCCAATCAGGTAGTCGTCACCAGTTAAAAGCATTCGTTATGGTAGGGCTGGCAAGCTTGTTTTACCTCTACATGTATGTGTTACGAGTCGTTCCTACCATTATCACACACGATCTTCGTTTGGCATTTAATCTTGACTCTAGCAGCCTAGGTCAGCTTATAGCCTGTTTTTTTCTCGGTTATGCGCCCATGCAAATCTTTGCAGGCTTGCTTTGCGATCGCTATGGACCTAGAGCCTGTATGTCTGTTTGTATTGTTACTTGCTCTATTGCGGCTTTAATTTTTCAATCTACCCATTCTTTTTACATCGCGTGTCTTGCAAGAGTGATCATTGGGATAGCAGCTTCATGCTCCTTTATTGCCCCATTAACCCTTGCTTCTCGCTGGTACGCACCTGAAAAGCAGGCTACTATTACCGGTATTGTCCAGCTTATTGGCTGTGCGGGAGCCATCCTTAGTCAAAACCCACAGCTCACTATACTTATCCAGTCGCATGGTTGGCGTTCGGTTATTTTTTGCCTCTCCCTTATTGGCATGATTATTGGCCTTTTCTATGTTCTATTCATACAAGACACCCCCGAAAATGCTAGTTCTCTTTCAGTACCTACAGGTAGTCATCAGCATTCCACCCTTGAACGGCTACGCAATATACTTTTAAATTCTAAAAACTGGGCTGTTGGCTTTTGTTCTTTTGGTATTTGGGCCCCTATTGCTGTATTTGCTGAATATCTTGGCATAGAATACTTGGTTGAACTACAACAAATATCTAGCCAAGAAGCATCACAACAGATGTTCTGGCTGTGGATAGCTATGGCAATTTCAAGCCCTATTTCCGGCTGGATCTCTAATCTCATAAAAAATCGTAAAAAGCCTCTATTTATACTTCTGCTATCCGGACTTGTTGCCTTCACTGTACTGTTAGCTTTTCCTCCTAAGGAATCACCTTTTTTGATCTCATTATTGTTGTTTATCATTGGCCTTTCTTCATCTGGTCAAGCGGTGACATTCGGCTTTATACATGACAATAATGAGGCCTCTGTTATCTCCACAGCCATTGCTTTTAACAATATGGTCTTGGTTTTATCTGCAGGTATTTTACAACCTATCGTTGGCTACATCATTAAGACTCTACAGTCTAATGGCGGAATTACAGCATTGGCTACATACCAGTATGCATTCTCACTAGCTCCTATCTGTAGCGCCATGGCAATCATTGTCTTACAGTTTGCTTTAGCTGAGACCTACTGCCAGAAGCAATCTTCTCAAAGCAGTATGCAGGATTCCAAAGAAAGCACAGCGAATGCACCAGAACCACTATATAGCGATACGATCTGATACTATTTTTTAGCGGCTAACGGCGGTCTAACTTCTATATACTGCAACATATCTTGTGCACCCCATAGAATAGATCTATAGGAATTCATTAAATCTTTTGATACAACATCCCTCTGTACGTTATTATCCAATTCGTTGATAAAGGCTATACTCTCATTTGCTTGGCTTGGCGTATTAACATTGAGATGGTCGATAACTGCTTTAAGCCCCTGCATCATCTTCTCCACCGTTTCGATTTCTTGATAGTCTTTTTCCTTGGTGACGCTACTTTCCCTGAGCTGAATGATATATTTCATAAAATCTGTAATAGATTGCTCAAAAAGCTTGTACTTATCTGCCGTAATGTGTTGTTGTAATTGTTCCAGATATTTTTGGTCCTCACGCAGATTGTTTGCGTGTACGAAATCATTCTGGTTCACGTCTGGATTTTCAAAGCTTGCCAGTTCTCCTTTTTTGGCCGCGATTAAATCTCTTATCAGCGCGACACTTTGCTTGTCACGCCTCTCAATTTTTAGCTTTAAATCACCACCGAGTGCGGCCAATCTCAATTTTGGGACCCGGCTCTTTAAATCCTCGATTTTACTTGTATTTTTGTTTATCTCTATTTGTATATTATCGTAGACTGTACAATAAGCTTGGAAAGCTAGGTATGTGGCAGCAACTAATAGTAAAATCCCTGCGAGCAAAGATGGCAGACTTACGAATAAACCGTATACCATATTTGGGTCGCTTATCCCGTTAAGGAATGATGCAATAGGGCCGTTTGTATTTTTTAGAAATCCCTTGTAGAGAAGCAAAAGTACATCTAGGACAAAATATGTTACGATCCCGGCCAACCCATTTTGCATGAAGTATTTTTGTTTTATTGCTAGCTTAGAACTGATTATGTTTAGCACTCTCATGAATTCCAATACCTATCCCCCTACTGTGTAGAATAAAATAATCATACTATACAGCACTTGTAATAGCAAATATACTAAGTTTTTTGCGGGGTATATCTCACAGCATCAGTTTTTTTTAAGCAAATCTCTAGCTATCCTATCTCAAACTCAGAGACCATCTCCTCGACATGATGATTTTGTTTATGCTCTTGAAGACCTCCAAAAGCCGTAAGAATCGATTCATGCATTTTTCTGTAGAAGTTACCCAATAGATGAATCTCTGCTATTAAACGCTCTTCCTCGCTTAATGTGTCATCATTATCTGATTCTATTTCACTGTATTTCATCTGCGATATCGAGAGATCTGGCTGCAAGGTAAATCGACACTGCTCATCCCAAACCAACGAAACCTGATTCATCACCATTCCGTCTTCAACATGCTGCCTGACATCTTCACTATCTACTTCTTTCCCAGAAAAACGTATCTTGCAATGCCGATTGGATCGGTCTTGTAATAGACAGCTATCGCCCCAAGCAAAATCTTCAGGCATTGCCTCCTTCCCTAATAACCAGCTCATTAAGGTTCTTTCGACGTTTTTTTGTGGCTGCTTGAGCTTTAGCTGCCATCCAGGTACACAGTAGGCTAAGCTTTGCCCTATTAAATCGATGACAGCTCCTTGGTTAGTGGCTATGTAAATCTGGTTTAGAGATTCCTGCCAACATACTATAAAACGTTTTTTTTGTACAAAAGCTTTTGGCAACAGCTCAAAATGAATTTCATCTTGCATTCTTCGCCGATCTTTTTTAGGAACTTGGTAGCCCTGCTGACTTTCAAGAAGTGCGACACGCTCTTCTACAGCTTGCTTAACAACATCTAATGGCAAGATTCGTTTCGCTATCACAAAGGAACTTACATGGAAATCTCCGACACTTAAGACAACACTATCCTCATGACCTGCTGGGTGCTCCCAGCCATAAGCTTGTGCAACGGTTGTCGGACAGTTCGTTATCGGCTGTTTCGCCAACCCTTGAATAAAATCATCTGCCCCTTTCTCTTTGGGAGGCGTACATGTTAACACCTG
>CAXGBK010000116.1:0-4428 GCA_964008345.1 uncultured Coxiella sp. | reverse complement strand
TTACCGGGTCCCCTTATGGAGGCGTTCGCCTCTACCCTGGAAGAAGTTGTGTATGCTGATTTATTATTGCATGTTATGGATTACAGCGATCCTGAGCTGACATATAAACGGAAGACGGTTGAGCAAATGCTGCATACGTTGGGAGCAGAAAAGATCCCACGGTGGACGATTTATAATAAAATGGATTTATGCTCAGACCAGGTTTTTGCGACCAATGACAAGACCATATACTCGATTTCTGCCCAGGACAATTTGGGTGTATCTGCCATAGTTGATGCTATACATACTATTTCGAAAAAAGGGTCTTCTCATTTATCATAAGCTTGTTATCTATTTGTGACTGTGAAATAATCATAGGATATTATCTTCATGGTTTATCATATGAGTAAATTTTCTGATCTGGCTCTTGATCCAAACGATCCTTGGCAACGAAAACCCAAAAATCAGCCCCCCAACATCGATGAGATACTGGGAGATATTTTAAAGAATGCGACTGGCAATAAGAAAAATGTAAATGGTATTTCTTTTTTTTCATTGGGTTTCTTTGTTTTACTTATGATCTGGTTTATTAGCGGTATTTATGTTGTGCGTCCAGCCGAAGAAGCGACGGTGTTGCGCTTTGGCCGTTATTACAATACTTTGGGCCCGGGTCTACATTGGTTTGCCCGCGGAATAGAGCAAGTTTTTGTGCTTAATACAAATGAGATTGATAATTACAGTTATGCTAGTGAGATGCTCACAGAAGATGAGAATTATGGCAGGGTTGCACTGACGGTTTACTACCGGATTAAAGACCCTAGATCGTATCTATTCAATGTAAACGATCCGATAGAAAGTCTACAGGGTGCAGTGCAAAGTTCACTAAGACAGATTATAGGTCATACACATCTTGAGGAGATCTTGACTTCTGGGAAGGAGCGCGCGCGAGCACAGACGGCAAAGCTTGTAGGTGAAATACTGGATCAGTACAAAACCGGTATTGAGGTTACAGACGTTAAGTTACAAGAGGCAACGGTCCCTAGCCAGGTGATATCTGCTTTTGATAACGTGATCACGGCAAGAGAAGAGAAAGCAGCTAAGATTAGTCAGGGAGAAAGATACGTTAAGCGCGTCGTACCAGAAGCGAGAGGACAGGCTAAACGTATGCTTGAGGCTGGTAAAGCCTACAAGAGTCAGGTTATCCATAATGCACAGGCTGATGTTGCCAGATTCTTAGCGTTATTACCTGAGTATCAAAAGGATGGTGAACTTATGGAGAAACGACTCTTCTATCAAGCTATGGAGAAAATTCTACCAAGGTTGAATAAAGTCTTTGTTACGAACAACAAGCAAGTGTTGCTTTTGAATATGACAAATAATACCAAAAAAGCGAGCGCAGGTGGGACCAATGTCAATCCTGTAATTGTGAACAGTGTACTAAATGCAAGGGAGGGGGCAAATGAGCGCTAAAAATGAAACCGGTGGGTTATTATTATTGTTGGTATTATTCCTTCTAACCTTACTCTCGCAATCGATTGTGTATGTTTATGAGGGTAGTGTAGCGCTCGTCGAGCGGTTTGGTAAACTCAATACCGATTTGAATGGCAATCCTACTCAATATTTACCGGGTTTGCATTTTGTTGTGCCTATCATCGACAAAGTTAAGCCTATTGATATTCGTATACAGACTTTTGATGTTCCTTCTGATCGAATTTACACGCAAGAACAGAAAACCGTGAAATTAGATTACTATGTGAAATGGAAAGTGGATGATATCAATAAATTTTATCTAACCACCAATGCAGATTATCGTAAGTCTAATAGTTCCCTACGTGGCAAAATAAACGATGCTCTTCGTTCTGAAGTAGGTAAACGTGAACTAAAGGATGTGATAACAGGGGAGCGCGGTAATATTATATCCATGCTGAAAACAAAAGCTGCTGAGAGTGCAAGGAACTTTGGTATTGCGATCGTAGATGTTCGTATTGTGAAGCTTGATTATCCTCACGAGGTGTCTCAGAGTGTATATGCAAGGATGCGTGCGTCTAGAGATAGAATGGCTACGATGTATCGCGCAGAGGGTGACGCTGAGTCTGAAGCGATTCGTGCAGCGGGTGATGCGGAAGTGATTAAGATTAAAGCAAGAGCGAATGAAGAAGCTGCTAAGATTCGCGCGAAGGGTGATGCAGAAGCTGCTTCAACATACCGAGATGCGTTTTCTCAAAATAAACGTTTTTTTGAGATGATCAGAAAGCTTGAAATCTATAATGAGAGTATCGCTAATAATGAAACCATTATCATTGATCCCAAAGAGTTTACGATATTTAAACCTCTTTTAAAAATGGGGCAATATGCGGATAAATAAGGTGGTCAGTTGTTATTTCTAGTTTTTTTTAGTAAACGTGTTATA
Source organism: uncultured Coxiella sp. (assembly GCA_964008345.1). Taxonomy (GTDB): domain Bacteria; phylum Pseudomonadota; class Gammaproteobacteria; order Comchoanobacterales; family Comchoanobacteraceae; genus CACBGS01. The sequence goes on along the minus strand of CAXGBK010000116.1, from coordinate 2,039 downwards.
CTCTGCCCTCGTTTTACAGATGCAGGTGTATGGATTTTAGTAGTATGACAAGGAAGACGGTTTGTTTAAACATCAAGTGCGAAGACCCAGCTTGTAAAAAAACTCTTAGAGCAGTATGTTCATTATACTCTGGAAACCCACATGGCATCTCTGGTGGCTCTGAAACTAAGACTAGTGATGAGGATCTACTGTGTACTTCAGCCGATGGTTCAGAAACAGCTGTTGAGCCTGTGCCACAACCCGTATCGGAACAATCTTCTGTTAATGATTTGCCTCGGGAGGATCCTGAATCTGAAAACGGCGCAATGCATACATCTGTAAGTAATGATACAACAGTTGTAGAATCTACAAATAGATCAGTAGGCGAAAGCGTTGATGCTTCAGAAGGTTCACAACGTCCTATGGTAGGTAAAGCGAATATCCAACTTTCACCGTATTATGTTGCTCGCGTTTGCCTATCATTGGTCGTACTATATTTTAGTGCTTTGCTGCTTTTATCACATCATATTGCGCCTTTTCTCAGTACGAGTTCGTATGTTATCTGTTTGCTATCATCTATTGCAGCGTATACATGGCATAGTTTCTTTGCCGCTGATCATCATCGTATTATGAAGAGTATTTATGCAGAATGGCTAAAATTCAAAAAATTGTATCCACTGAAGGCTACGCTTCATGCTATTGCAAAGTCTATAGATGCTTTATTACGTTTACCACTTATACTAATACATGTCGGTTTTGAGAGTATTATCCCACTTCATGGTGCCAGAAACGCTTCGACGAAACCGTTTGTCGCCGTAATAGTCGCGCTTTCTCATGCTGCATCTGAGCTAATGGCTGAGTATTCAAGCTTGTTTCCGCATTTTCAAGCAGGTCGTAAGGATATTGTATCGGAGCGTTCAGGTGTGCGCTGGACAAATAGGTTGCAGGTATTACTGCCTGTAGCTTTTATTTGTTATTTCTTATTTGCTTCTGTTGCTATAGCTGAATGGGCACCAGTTGGCTTAGGCTATTATGCATCTTCTTTTTATGTTGCCACGACCGTTGCAGCTTTTTGTTATGCCAAACAGCTTTGTACGATGCTGGATGACCTTACTAATGCTAGCAATTTGGTGTATCGAGGATCGCTTCTGCAGCGTCTCTGTGTTCAAGCTATTTCTTGTTTTTCCGGTATGGCTCTTTTCTGTGAGTACAACGTGCATTTGCGTATGCTTATACCAACCTATATTACCGGTTCACTTGCATACTGGCCTATAAGCTTTCTAGTTGCTACCACAAGCTTTATAGGCAGTTCTCTGTGGAGTATATTACTCTATCATCAAAGTCTCGGTTTAGTGGATAGTTGTTGTAATTCCTCAGAATCGAAAGAATCTTATATTATAGCAACCGTTGCTGCGCTTACTGCGGGTTTTATTGCAGCTGGTGAGATAATGGAGTTTATTGGCACAGCAGGGTTTATTTCCGGTTTTACTGGTGCTGTGATGGTCGCAAGTTTAGCCGTTTTGTCTGCTTATGTGGTGGATTCTGCGTTTTTTATCAATGGTACGGTTCCTGAAAAACTGCTTTTCGGTAAGTTAGTGGATCTGGTTTGCCCGTTACCTTCTGCTTGTTTTTCAAAAAAATCGACTACGCCTCGCTCTAGTGCAACTGCAAAAGCTAATGTCGGTGTTTTACCTACCAATACAAATTCAAATTGCTCCTGCTGCTAGCAATCAATAAGTGGGTTATTAACTTTTGTGGTAGTCTCTTTTTTTTAGATCCTAAAATTAGACTTATTTCGATATTCTCCTAATACAATGGCAATTGACTATTTTGTAAGGATATGATATTTTATAATAAATAATAAATAGAACGGTGCTATGAAGTCCTATAATAATGCGCTTAAAAATCTGGACCAATTTCTGCAGGACAATGCCCAAGTAGATTTGCCCTCACTCATTGAACGTTCAAAAACATCTGATAATAACTCCGTCACACAATTACTGCAACATGTCGCAAGAAGTCCAAGTACTGCTGGTGACGTGTTGTTATACTCTGTAACG
>CAXGBK010000115.1:0-3844 GCA_964008345.1 uncultured Coxiella sp. | reverse complement strand
TGGATCCAATAGCAAAAACAAATGGAATCACATGGATAACCGGAGAGCAAGTCTTAGATAACGGAACAACTTTGTATCTAGCATTTGAGCAAATCACTGATCAAAATGAAGCATACTGGCGAAATTATATAGAAAAATATTCGGCATTGACAAGACCTGATACAAATTATGCAGCTGCTCATCGCTATTTAGGTCTTTATTTATCCGAAAAAGAATGGCAACTTGGATCAAAAGAGGAATTTCATAAATATCTAGAAACAAAAGGTATTCTTAGCCAAGCTACACCGCATTATAAAACATTTTTAGACAAATCATACGATTATTTATCGAAAAAACCTACAGCGCACAGTGCAAGCGGCAACTTCAGCTTTTTTTTCAGCTTTTTTTCATACCAATCAGACGAACAACTCTTAAAAGAAGCGTACAATAAAATAGATAACATAGTACAACACACAGGAGCTGGGGCCATGAGTCATTTGGCGACTGCGTCAAATGATTCCAGGTATAATTTTATGGTATACGCGTCAACAAAGCCCATTAATAAAACGATCATAATGTCCCATTGCCAACTGACTGATAGTGAAAAATATAGCAAGGATTTATCTTCCTATGATGATATAATACTCTCAGTACCCTTTGCAACAGAAAAAGAGTCACTCACTTTTTCACATTTTGGTTTATTTAAAAATGTCTGGCACCAACCAGACGAAAGATATAAGAATATATCAATGATAGTCAAAGGATTTTCAGCAACTTGTGCTGAAAAACTAAAAGGCACCATAGGAGAGAAACTTTATTTCAGTACGGCACCACTTAAATCACTTGTTCGTATACTCGCTAAGGCAATTGGTAAAAAAAACATTCATATTATTCCTGGAAATAGGGCTGGTCCCGAAGATGTAGACCAATATGGTAAAAATATTACCGAATATACCAATGGGAACAACTATCAAATTATAGATCCAGAAACTAGTCAGCCAACCAGAGAATTCCCCACATTGGTCATCTCTGGTTTTAATCCTGCATTCCCGAAGATTATCATATCAGCACAACGATTCAAGCTCTTCTATGACAACTCCAATGCCATTCAAGATACTAAAGCCATGCTAAGTTCCCTTCGCTATCTACAAGCTGTTCAATCCCCACTTCCTGATGGGATAAGCAAACAAATTTGTAAACGGTTTCCAGAAATTGTTGCAGGTGAAGAAAGACTCACATTGGATAAAGCCATTAGTTACTATCAATCACTTGGCGCACAACACGAACCATTATCAGCTTCAATGCCCAACACCCCTCCGCCTAGACCCAGACTTGGACCCAAATAAAAGCTATACAGCAAAAACGTTTGGAGTGATTGCAAAAAACCTAGAAAAAAGACAGCAGGAGCGCACTTTGTTTTGCAATGAATAATCGTAATAAAGATATGATGCATGCCCTTTTAGAAAAAGACAATGTCTATTATCTAAAAGAACACGACATAGCATCTAAAGAAGACGATACTAAAATATGCTATATCACATTAGTACGCTACAAAGTCCTATTAGCGATTTAGAGATGCAAGCTTTTGAATAATAGAAAATCCTACAGCGCACACCAAGCTATCGCTACTATCTAAAAAAGGATAGAAAGGGTAAAACTTACCCTAACGATCTACCATTAGACGGCAAATTTACGGAGCCAGAATTATCAAAAAGCCCATGCCTTTCTTGCCAAACTTGCTCTAATGCCCTATCGATGGCACGCTGATCTTCCTCTGACAAAGGGGCATCTGGGAGAAAAGATATCTCTTCATCTGCACGTAAGGTATTTATAAGAGTGCGATCGGCTGCAGTTGGCTCACAAGCACGATCTTCTGCTAACATAGCATCGATTATTATCTGGTCTTCCTCTGATAATGGCTCATTAGGGATATCTTCCGGTCTTTGTGGTATATCCTCAAGGTTATCACCCAGAGATACGGTGGCACTAATTTGCTCTAATAGATCATTAATACATCTATCCTGCACTTCAGGGCTATCGGCACTGCCACGTATAGATTCTATTAGCTGGTTGATCTGTTCTTCTGTGTATAACATATTATTCTCCTAGTTATCTTTATCAATAAATAATCTGATCGTATTATAATAAATTATTCTTTATGAATCCATATAAAAAATATATTTATCAGCAGGTTAAGAAGATGATAATTAAAAACCCGACCTGACTAATGCAATCTTTTATATAAAACATCCAAAAACATTTTCCCTGTGAAGCCATTTCCATGAAACACTTTACTTCGTTGATGCGTAATATGGTTCAATATTGCACCACCCGCAAGCACTGAAAAATACTTTTGATTATGAAGCTCATTTAACCCAGCAAACAATTTCATTTCATGATCAAGAACCACTCGATCAGGGTGACTCAAATAATAAGTTGTCGCGCATCGCTGATCGTTTTCTTTGTGCAGATTCAATGTACGCTTGGTCGAATGAATACGCCCCAGCGCATCGGCACACTGCGTAGCAAAAAACGATTTAAGCATCTCTTTATAAGCCCAAACATAACCTATACTTGCCCCAGAATTCAGATAACGAAAAACAATAGAGCTTGGCATACTTGGGTATTTAGATCCGACATCGATATCCGGAAATATCCAGTTGTCCGTTGAAAATACCAACGGCTTATTAAACGATTTGAAAGTTTGAATCAAATCGGCACTAGAAGCATGAATAAAAACATCATAAGCGTCCACAAACATCACAATATCGTGATCCGGCAAATGCTGCAAATAAGCTTGTAAGTGTAGCGGCTTATCAAGCAATCCTTGCCACTGGCTTCCTACACCTAATACGGTTAAAGGTAAAGACCACTGCTTGGCCGAATCTACAAGATAATGCGCCTTCTCTAAACGATTACCGACACTAACAACATGAAAACCACTTACATTAGCCGCAGACATCTGATAGATACCACCATGAAAATGTGCATAATATTGATTGCGTAACCGAATCGATAACACAAAAAAACTCTGTGCAAGCAAACAAACAAATAATAGCAATCCCAATGCCATACCAACATCTTTGTGCAGCCTATGCATAATACCCTCTCAAAATTAGATAACCTTTTTACAGCAGTTAAGTCAAAAACAGTACCGATATCCCAACCATAATATAATCTTTATGAACACAGCCAAAATTTAACCGCAACTGTTTACAGTGTGATCGAAAAATGATTTGATAACAACATACGAAAAATAAGGTTCGATCATGCTTGCGTTTAATACACCACTACATACTCTATTAAGTATAACATTATTAATAATTAGCGCGCAGGCTTCAAGCACAACGCAAAAAAAACCTTCTTTAAATAAAATTCTTGCCGATATCATGCCAAAAGTAGCGACTATTTATGTTGAAAGCACCACAAACGGTGAAAATAACCCAGATTCTATACATACCAGCCAATCGACGGTACCTAAGAACAACACGGGCACTGGATTTTTCATTTCAAGCAACGGACTACTCCTAACCAATGCACATGTTGTCAAAGATGCAAAAACCATTTTAATCAACCTTTATGATGGAGGAGAAACAACAGGAAATGTTATAGGAATAGACCACGAAACGGACATAGCCCTGGTTAAAACGACTATCAAATCCACACCTTTTATACAACTTGAGCACTACAGACAACCACAAATTGGCGATAACGTCTATGCAATAGGCAACAGCTTTGGATTAAATCACAGCGTCACCAAAGGGATTATCAGCGCATTACACCGTAACATCACCCCACACCGCGTAGAAGACTTCATACAAACCGATTCGTCTATAAACGTTGGCAACTCAGGTGGGCCGCTCAT
>CAXGBK010000114.1:0-1870 GCA_964008345.1 uncultured Coxiella sp. | reverse complement strand
GTAAAAGAGAAATGGCTGGTGACCAGATAACACCAATGCACTGGTGATGGAACCAAATAGTACGGTGGCGAGTAACACAAGCCCCCGGTTACATAGTACCCGTTGTATTAATGGTTTTGCAACGGTTTTACTGATATTATCTAGCCGCTTATCGAGTGTTATCCGCCATTTTTTCTGCTTCGTTATGGGCATTCTTGCTAAATGTCCGGGCAGTATCAAGAAACATTCTACTAATGAAGCGATGATCACAGCCACAATAACCAATGGGATATCTCGTAAAAAATCTGCCCAGACACCTCTTACAAAAAAAAGTGGCAGCATCGCTGATACAGTTGTTAACGAGGAGGCTAATACAGGGAAGATCATACTACTGGCTGCATGAATCGCGGCATCCTTTGCACTCAACCCATTTTGCCTTTGTGTCTCAGCTTCTTCGGCTACCACGATCGCATCGTCTACAATCACCCCTAGGGCCAAAATAAAAGCAAATGCCGACATAATATTCAAACTTCTTCCCATTATCCATAAAACAAATATGGCACCTTGAATGGCAATAGGAATGCCCATGGCTACCCAAAAGCTTGTTCTCCAGCTAAGAAATAAACCCAGCAGACCTACCACCAAAATCAACCCGTTGGCCGCATTTGTCATTAATAATTTCATTCGACCGTAGACCAGCGTCCATGTTTCTCTGAACGTTTCTATACGGATCGTACTGGGCAGGGTATCTTTGTTATTTGCCAACCAGTTTCGTAAAGATCGAGCAAGCTGAATGCTATCGCCCCCCTTTGGTCTGAAAAGTACCTGCTCAATAATGGGCTTGCCTGAAAGCTCATAGAATGGCTCATTTTCTTTAACCACTCGCTCAACTTGTGCGATGTCGGCTAACTCTAAGCCTGGCTGACCTCGAATCGTAATGGGTAAGTGTTTTAGCATCCTTGCATTTACGGCTAGTGCTTTTGTTCGAAGTTCTGTGGGTCTGTTAAACTGCCCTAGTTCCCCTGCAGGCAGTTTGTCATTACTAGCCAGTATAGCTTCTGCTACTGATTGTATGCTTACCTGATTTTGTATCATTTGCTCTGCAGAAAGGCTTATTTGTATCTCTTCTTCAGGTAACCCTCTGCGGCCAACTTTTGCAAAACCTAATTTACTCCAAGTTTCACGCAGTTGTGCTACTATACCCCTTAAGGAAGTTACATTACCTTTTACCTGAATGATCAAGCTGGTTACCGAATCGTAGAAATCTACCGTTTCGATATTAGGTATTTTACTATCACGAGGAAGCGTTGTAATGCTATCGACTCGCTTTTTTACATCATTGTATGCTTGAATCATATCTTGCCCTGGAAAATATCGAAGTGCGATACTTACGAACCCCGGCCTTGATATGGACCTTGTACTCTCTAACTGACTGATATTGTTTAGTTCTATCTCAAGCGGCTTGGTAATCTGTTGTTCAACATCTTTCGCAGGCGCACCAGGCCACGCAACGGTCACACGTATCATCGGCACAGTAAAATCAGGAAATAGACTAACTGGGATTCTCATAATACCAACCGCTCCTAACAATAATGTTATGAGTAAGATGACATGCGATAATATAGAATTTCTTAATAATGATGAAAAGAAAATTTCGCGCAAGCTACTGTGCATTCGCGATTACCACCTTAGGCTTAATATATTCTCCAACCAAAACAGTCGATGGATCTAAAACAACATAGCTGCCAGCGGTAAAATCCGGAGAGGAGACGACTGCCCAGTAGCGATTTTTATGTATCGTTTGCCCGACTTGGTTGACCAAAACCTGTTTAACCGTCTGATTTTCATCTATTAAGTAGCAATATTTTGACAAAACAACCGTACTCGGTGG
>CAXGBK010000113.1:0-10322 GCA_964008345.1 uncultured Coxiella sp. | reverse complement strand
GTCACAACACACGAAAGTGTTACTCCTAATGATCTATGGCTTGAGTGGGTTAGGACAGCTAAAGCAAAAAGTGCTATTCGTTATATTTTACGTACTAAACGTAAAGAGGATATCTTAAGGCTTGGGAAAAAGTTGTTGGGTAGGTATATAGAAGAGCAAGGCTATGGATTAGAAGATGTGTCCTCAGCTATTATTAAAGAAGTAGTTTTTAACGCGAAATTGGCAGATGAAGACGGGCTTTATGAGGCTATAGCACTTGGACGCTTGTCTACTAAAAAGGTTTTTGCTCAGATAGCAGCGTTGATGAAAAGGGTGGCGACAGATGAGCTTATAGTCAAGTCTGCCAGAGTAAATCCTGCGTTAGTTATATCCAATGATGAGCATCATGCCATGTCCTATGCGTGTTGTTGTTATCCTATCCCAGGCGATGATGTCGTAGGGTTGTTAGAGGAAGATAAAGGGGTGGTTATTCACCGAAAAGCATGCAGTGTGGGTTTGAAAAATAGAGATATATACCAAGATATTGCAGTGATATGGGGGCGGGGTTTAGATAAGGTTTTCCAAACATCGCTGTTGCTGGAATTAACAAATGAGCGAGGGGCGCTAGCAGCTGTAAGCATCATTATTGCTAATGAGGGTGCCGATGTGCAGGATCTAGATTTAAGATACATAGATATAAATATGGCCTCCTTACGTTTAATCGTGACGATATCAAGTCAGATTCAATTGCGTAGAATTACAAAAGCACTGCAACGCGAGGTTCGAGTTCATAGTGTCAAAAGAGTGCAGGAATACGATTTAGCATAGTCCGTGTAGATGGCTTCAATCTAGGCAATTATAGTGCTATAATACAAAAATGCAAAAACAGGTTATGGCAGCATGCCACTAGAGAGAGCTCATGCAAGCGTTACAAGAATTTTTACAAAAGGAGATAGGCTGTTTGGGTTTAAAATATAGGCTATCAAAGCAGCCAAAATATTACAATGAAGAATCGCACCAGCTCAAGTTAGAAGATTTCAACAAGGCTGCCTTGGGGATCATTGAGACTTTGCATCAAAAAGGTTTTGAAGCGTATCTTGTTGGAGGCTGTATAAGAGATTGGCTGTCGCAAATGATGCCAAAAGATTATGATGTGGTCACCAATGCAAGGCCGGAGGAGATAAAGAAAATATTCCGCAGGAGCCATGTAATTGGGAGGCGTTTTCGTATTGTTCATGTTGTAGTGCATGGTGAGGTTATTGAGGTTTGTACATTTCGAGGTAAAGAGACATGGCTAGACTATATGATGGGGCGTTTTCTTCTAAAGCCAGGCTATTCAAATAATACATACGGTGGAATTGAGACGGATGCATTGCGAAGAGACTTTAGTATCAATGCCCTTTATTATGACCCAAGAACAAGAAGTATTATCGATTTTACAGGAGGGTATGACGATATCATGCAAAAGCGTCTGGTCATGATCGGTTCAGTCAAAAAGCGGTTCCATCAAGATCCAGTTCGAATATTACGAGCAATACGTTTTAGCGCAAAGACAGGTTATGAAATGGAGCCAGAGCTGAAAAATAAAGTCCTAACGATGGCGCCAATATTACAAACAGTATCGCCCGATAGGTTGCTCGTGGAAGTCGTAAAATTATTTTACCAGGGGCATGGTCATAAGTCACTGGAACTCCTCGAGTCAAACAGTCTGATGTCCATACTCTACCCTGGTTATAAAACGCTAAAGATTAACAAGAAGCCCTATTTGCCTTTTTTGACCGCTGCGGTTTCGAGAGCGGACAAGCGCTTTCATGCTGGAAAAAATCTAAGCACAACATTTTTGATTGCGGTCCTTCTATGGCCTATATTTATAGAGAGTTTGCCCGATAATGTGGCTAAAATAAAACTGCATGACTACATAAAAATTGGTAGAAAGGTGCGTAAAGAGCAGTCTAAAGTTGTTTCAATCACTAAAAAAATGCACGATATCATCGAAGATATATGGGTCTTACAGTATCATATGACTTTTAATAAAAGGGTTAATAAGCACCGGGTCGTGATGCATGATCGGGTACGAGCAGCATTCGATTTCTTAGCCATTCGCGCGCAGGTTGATGAAGGACTGGCAAATATTGCATTGAAATGGCATAATATACTTTTATAAATATTAGGTGGCATCCAAGTGCAACTTTTATGGAGTCATTATTCCAAAGTTATTCAGAAAAAATTATCGCAACCACGCAAAAAATATCTTGTTGTGGGGATGAAGAGAGAGAATGTGGCGCTACAAAATCATTTTTTTTCAATTGGATTAATGCCAGGAAGAAGTATCACGCTGATACAAAACAGTCCGTTAGGAGATCCCCTTATTATAGAGGTCCAAGGTAGTCGTTGGGCTTTGAGAAGGGCCGATTGGAATGAGCTTGATGTCGTGGAACAAACGCAAGGATAAACAGGCGTTATGAGTAAGCAGAAGGTTGTTGGGTTAGTGGGAAACCCAAATGTTGGCAAAACATTGCTATTCAACCGATTAACCGCTTGCCAAAACTGTGTTGGAAATTGGGCAGGCGTCACAGCAACTTGCCGACGAGCCAAGTCAAATGGTCTTCAGCATGACATGATATATATTGACCTGCCAGGGTGTTACCATTTGCCAGATGATCAAGCTGAGAAAAGCCAGACAGAGAGTATGGCTTCCATTGGGGAAATATTAAACGATCAGTCTGTAGATATTTGGGTCAATGTAATAGATGTCAAACACTTGAGTAGGGGGTTATACTTAACGATACAGTTATTAGAGCGATACCAGGATGTTGTGGTGGTTCTAAACCAGGTAGATGCGATACAAGAGCAAGCAGAGATAGATGCCTCGAAGCTCTCTAAGATATTGGGGTGTGAGGTACTTACAGTATCTGCAAAGTTTTCCATGGGCTTGCCGGGTTTGAAGGATTACTTGTCTAGCGCCGAAAAAAAAGCATATGGTGGGCACACGGTTTTACGCTACCCGGAGCCTTTAGAGCGGATTATACAAACGCAGCATGATAGGGGTGACAAAACCCGTTATAGCGCACTAAAGTCGTGCATTCGCATGTCTCAACAAGACAGTGTGCCGTCTTTTCTGCTAACAGATGGGTTTACGGCAATGCTAAAAGGCTATCAGTTTGGGCTTTCTCAGTTTGTTGCACAAGCCAGGCATGAAAAAGCGAATCAAATATTTCATGCATGCTTTCGTAAAGTTACTACTGAAGATAAGCAAAGAAAGGTCGATCTAGATAAGTGGTTTCTCAATAAGTGGCTCGGTTTGCCATTGTTTTTTATCATGATGTTCGGAGTATTTTGGTTTAGTATGAGTCTAGGGCAGTATGCCCAAGAGGTGTTGGATCCATTATGGCAATTTGTTTTTATAGATTGTGTGGGGTGGGCTGTCGCAAACATGCATGGTCCGGAATGGATGCTTGTATTGCTGACACAAGGTTTGGGCGTTGGGATCGTTACCGCGCTTAGTTTTTTTCCAATTTTGATATGTATGTTTATCAGTTTACATTATTTGGAAGAAAGCGGGTATATGGCAAGAGCCGCAGTGATCATGGATAGAATGATGCGAACATTGGGTTTGCCAGGTGAGTCATTTGTGGCGCTTATACTTGGATTTGGCTGTAATGTTCCAGGAATCCTTGCAACCAAGCATATAAAAAAACAGCAAGATAAAGTCGCAACAGCATTGATGATGCCATTTATGTCGTGTAGCGCGCGGCTTACCATATTTGCAGTCTTCTCGGCGGCATTTTTTGCTAAGGACGCCGCGGTCATACTATTTTTTCTTTATACCATAGGCATTATTGTAGCATGTATCACGGGGCTATTGGTAAAGGTCTTTTGCAAAAATAAAGAGCGAGAAAACACAACTTATCTACTTGAATTGCCCTGTTATCAGATGCCAAAGTTGCAACAAGCATTGACGCAAGGTCTTCGGCGAAGTAGTCGTTTTGTGCACAAAGCTATCAAGCCAATTATATTGGTATGCACGGTATTGGCTTGGCTTAATCATATGCATATGAACGGCGTATTTGTATCTAAAGCGGATCATGCTACTGTGTTAGCAGTTGTGAGTAAGCAGCTAGCATGGTTTTTTTATCCCATTGGCGTGCATGCGTCCCAGTGGCCGTTAATTGTTGCATTAATAACAGGACTGTTTGCCAAAGAGGTGGTGATTAGTACCTTAGGGGTTTTTTACGCGAGTAGCTTGCAACATGACGTACTCTGGTACCATAGTCAGACATTGGCTGGTTTATGGGGTGATGCGCAGCAAGCGATCTTAAATAGTATGATGCATTGGAGCCTACTCTTGCCTATGGAGGAGCCAGAAGCGGCATATACGTGGTTGTCATCAGGTCTGGGTTTTGCTTCTAAAGACCATATTATAGCCTATTTAATTTTTCTACTGCTGTATTTTCCATGTATTAGTACGCTTTTTGCCATTGAAAAACAGGCTGGTTGGTATTGGGCGATTATCGCATTATTTTGGTCCACGTTTATGGCCTATGCGGTTGCCGGTACTTACTTGGGCGTGAGTTTGTACATGCCGTGGATGAAGTGGCTTTTACCAACAATACTGACAAGTGGATTGAAATGTATATTGGTAGCATGGGGATGTAAAAAAGCCTATCATCGCTACGAGCAGTATCAAAAAGACAATCCGCCTGTGCATGAAGCTTTCAAATAGCCCCTATATTAATCGGTAAAATAGAGGGTTTTTCTGGGGGTGAAGTGAACGCCTTTCGGTAGGTGAAAAAATATGCCATAATGCTAAATAACGAAATAGTAAGTGCTGTGTGAACCTTCTAAATTATGCCTCCAAAGTATCCGCCATGAACATGATATCAAGGGTGACTGGGTTCGTGCGAGATGCATTATTTGCCATAACATTTGGTGCACAACAAGAGTTGGATGTCTTTCTTTTAGCTTTTAAAATCCCCAACTTTTTAAGAAGGATATTTGCCGAGGGCGCTTTTGGGCAGGCCTTTATTCCTGTTTTGGCGGAATACACGCTCAAAGAAGAAAAGGAGCAGCAAGCCTTTTTAGACGCTATTTTCACGATTCTGAGCCTAGCTGTATCCATACTAACCGTGCTGGTTTTGTATTATCCACAGATATTGGTTCGAGCATTCGCGTCAGGGTATGAGGTAGGGTCTGAACGGTATGATTTAGCAATCGAGCTTATGCGCTACACCTTTCCGTATTTAGCAATGATCGCAATTACATCTTTTTTTTCAGCAGCACTGCAAACCAAAAAGCGCTTTATGCTGCCAGCCCTATGTCCAGTTGTACTTAATGTGATGTTGATAGGCGCTGCATATCTTATAGGGAGAAAAGTGCTCAATCCTCTTTATGGGCTAGCGTGGTCTGTTCCGATAGCAGGGTTGTTGCAAGTTTTGATATTATGGTATGGCTACAGTAGAGAGTACAAAGCACCGAAATTCACAACCAGTATTCAAGATAAGGGGGCAACGAAAGTCATCGGTTTGATGGCGGTTGGGACTTATGGTTTAACCATAGGTTTGATGAGTGATGTGGTTGATAATAGCATATTATCACAGCTTGCCCCTGGGAGTGTCTCATGGGTATATTTAGCCAATCGATTGTGTTTTTTGCCTCTAGGGGTGTTTGGGATGTCCATAATCGCCGTTTTAGGTCCAGCTCTATCAATCAGTTATCAGAGTCAGGACCATAAGCGTTTTATCAAGCAGCTAGATTGGGCTGTACTATCAGCAGGGATTCTTGGCATTCCTTCGGCATTGGGGCTGGTGATTTTTGCAGAGCCAATTGTTATCACGTTATTTAAGCATGGAAAATTTACTTATTATGATGTAACGATGACCGTGCGCTCGCTAAAATGGATGGCGCTGGGTGTGCCAGCATTTATGTGGGTAAAAGTGCTATCGAGTGCTTTTTTTACGAGACAGGATACCAAAACGCCAGCCTATTGTGCATCGATAGGGCTGGTCGTCAATATTATATGTGCGCTAACCGGTATAGCCTACCTGCAGCATGCCAGTGTAGCCTTGGCGTCAACGATATCCTATTATTTACAAGTTGTGTTACTCTACACGGCATTGCACTACAAAAAGATATATCAGCTAAGGCCTTCCATTTTAAAAGATTTTGCTAAGATGGTGCTGGCAAGTGTAAGTGTGGTTACGGTGAGCTTTTTCATGCCAGTAGGTCAGGCATGGATAGGGTTCACGTTATCGGTACGGTTGATGTATCTTGCGAGTGCTGTGTTGATGTCGTCGCTATGCTATTGTGCCACACTCTATGGTTTATCTATGCGGTTTTCTCGAGTTACAGCTCAGACATAGGCGCAGTAGTTAGAGGGTATGAAGGTTCAGTACGCCCTTAGATAGCAAAGCATGATTGGTTTGGTGTTGCCATGAATCAAGGACGATCCGTCTTTTATAAGGTTCTTTTGTCAGAACTTGGTCTTGCAAATGATGGACGTGGCCATATAAACAAATCGAAGAATGATAACGTTGCATCCAGTGTAGAATGGTCTCTTCACAGGCATCAAGTAGCTTTCGAGAGGTTTTACGCCCCTTGTATTGACTGATATGTCTAAGTCGACGAGCTATCAGGCGACGAATAAAATAGGGTATCTTATGGGCTGCCCAGATCGTAATAGGGTGTTGAATGATACGCCTTAAACGCAGGTATCCGGTATCAAGACTGCAAAATTGGTCGCCATGGCTTAGTAAGATGCGCTTACCCTCATGTACTAAAATGCAAGGGTCCGCTAAAGCCCGTACGTTGTATTTTTCAAGGAGTTTGTCTCTTAATAAGAAGTCGCGGTTTCCTGGCATAAAATAAATGGGGGTATGCGTAGCAAGGCTTTTAAAATGCGTCAACAGTGGTTGGAAGTTATCGGCACAATGATCTCCTAGCCAGGCTTCGAACAAGTCGCCTAAAATGATAATGTGGTCAGCTTTTTTTGCATAGATAGATAATTGCGAGCAGAAATGCTCGATGGCTTGGTTGTCGCCCTCATTAAGGTGGATGTCCGAGCAGAAAACAGCGGAGGATCCAGCGGGTAATGTGAATGTTTTCATCGGGTTTCTTGGTTTATGAATAATTGGTAGAGGTTGAGCGCTACACAAGCAACTGTACATGGCCCAACGCCCCCCGGAACAGGGGTGATCATGTTGACAATATCGGCAGCTTTAAGGGTGTTAATGTCCCCAATAAGTTGGTTGTTTTGATCGTAGTTAATGCCTACATCTATAACCACTTGGTCTTTATGTAGCCATGAGGTTTGAATAACATTGGGGTTGCCGATTGCAACGACCAATAAGTCTGCAGCTTGCACATGATTGGCTAGATTGACTGTGGCAGAGTGACAAACCGTCACAGTTGCCTTCCTTGCTAGAAATGCCAGTGAAGTTGGCTTGCCAACAATATTAGAAGCGCCAACAATTACCGCATGTTTGCCTGTGATATCGTATTGAGCGTGGTCAAGTATTTTACAGATAGCCATAGCTGTACAGGGGGTAATGTGGGCGTTGCCCTTTGCAAGTAACCCCATGTTATGGGGTGTAATCCCATCCACATCTTTGGTGGGATCAATTTGACCTAAAAATTCCAAAGGGTTTAGATGTGGTGGGAGAGGGAGTTGTAGCAAGATTCCATGAACAGAAGGATCTTGATTTAGCCGTAAGATATGCCCAGTCAGGGTCTTAGCTGGGACTTCACTATCTATTCTCAGGTGGTTGACTGAAAAGTTTAAGTTCTTACATGCCTGGATTTTATTGCGGATGTAGAGGTTAGACGCAGCGTGATTCCCAACTTGAATGATAGCGATTTTGGGCGTAGATGCCAGTCCGTCAGCTTGTCGTTGTGATCGAATAGATTTGTATATAGCGTCAGTAACGGCTCTGCCTTGTATTAGCATACAGTCCTCCATAATAACTTGTGATATCCTATCAGTATCACCTAGTCTAAAACAAGGATTAGGACGATCAAAGCTTGATTTATCCTCTTAATCATCCTACATTATAAGAATGATTTCAGATAGAGTGATATGTTTAGCAAGCGCAGAGGTTTCAAAGGTTACTTAGCTAAGAACTTTAACTTTGGAGAGTGGCTCGGTAAAGACTTCCTTATAGCAGGTTATGAGAATATTGTAACAACTTATCGCGCACTCACACGGCCTAAAAAAGTTGAAGTCAAAGAGACATTCGCAGAAGCCATCGTTCGGCTGAATCTCTCTGAAAAAGACCTTAGAGAGCAGCAGAGTTATTTTAGGATCACTGCTAGCATTTATGCTTCGTTTATTATACTTGGATTAGGATATGCCATATGGCTATATTTCTTTGATAACAATCTACTCTCAGCATGCATGGCGGTGATCTACAGTACGCTCATGTTTTCTTTGTTTTTTAGAGAGTCTTTCTGGTATATGCAGATAAAAAAACGAAAGTTGGGACACACCTTAGGGGATTGGCTACAATTTATCTCTGGGAGATACTATTGATATGTTGCAAGGATCTCGATTAAGTTGGATAAAAAGAAGCAGCAACCGTATTCCAGGACATTACTGGCTTATCGGGATGTTTTTACTGCTGATCGCCTTTTCTAATGCCAATGCACAATTAATAGATACCTTCGATGTAAACACCACCTGTAGTCATACAGGTTGTAGAGATACGGATCTTTCTTTAAAGCTATTAAGACTGATGTTTGGCGGCGTTAGCAGTACTTTAGACGGAGCCACCTTCACCACCTCAGTTAACCCGCTGATTGCCGAGATTTTTAGGATTTTCAATTATGGGATACTGACTTTAGCCGGATTATTGATCACCTACACGGTTGTGTTGAGTACGATTAACCTTGCGCAAGATGGTTCTCAAGCCCTTACAGGCAAGGTTAGCCCCTTCGTGCTTCTAAGGATTGTTGCAGGTTGCACCTTGCTCGTTCCATCATTTTCCGGTTACTCAGGGATACAGGTCATTATAATGAGCGTGGTGGTACAAGGAATTGCTTTTGCCAATTCTGCATGGTCACAGGCTGTTGCCCTGGTTGACACTGGAGCAGTCTCTTCAGGCGTTACGATTGCCAACCAGACGGATGTTCCAAAGTTAATTTTGTCACTACTCGATCACAATTACAAAACAGGTGATAATTATACTATTACAAGTAGTAGTTCTTTTAGGGTCAGTGATCACTGCAAAGAAGACACAAAAGTCAAGGCCTCAGATTTATACAGTATGGCGCTATGTACTATTATCCTTCAATACTCCGATAAAGCAGGATCGAATATAAGTGGCATAACCTTGAACTATAATTATGGGTACAACGTGCAGACTACAACCGACGGGCCATGCAATAGTAATTTAGGATCAGGCGCTGCTGAGCTTTGCTTTGGGAAGACTGTCCCTGGTTCGACATCATATGACGCAGGAGATGGAAACCTATGCGGTACGATTACTTTTGCAGACAGTGTTGAGGCTCGGGCCGCAGAACCTGCAGTTAGTACTGCCTTCGCTGCTGCGCGTTCAGATTGGAATCGAAGATTTGTTACTGTGAGGTCCGAAACCGATGCAGATGGGTTCGTCTCGTATTTTAGCGAAGAAAGCGGGATTGTTTCGACATTTGAAGATTGCGATAACATCACCGGTAGCAGTAGCAACTCAACAAGTGACCTAGAAGTTGAGGTTAAAAAACTGGGTAGCCGATGCCAGATTGCTAACAGCTTACACAATATTGCAAAAGCTTACGGTTACAGTTTAGCGGGGAACTATGCTAGTGAACTCTTTAGTGCTAGCGCAGCGGCCTCTGGCACTAATAACAACTTGGCCGATGTGGCTGGCATGCAAAAAGGAGGCTGGGCAACAGCAGGTCAATATTATTCAGAACTCAATGAAGGGTCCTCAGCAGATGCAGAGGAGGTAACAATATCATCAAATGTCGACACCGTTCTAAAACATGTTGGAAGTGTGAAATCAAAGGTGAATGATAACACCGCATATTGTGGCCTAAATGTAGCCATGTTCAATATGGAAGGAACGACACCAGACGGGAATCAATTTTGGGATTATGTAGGTTACCCAGATGACGGAAAGACGGATAACAGTAGCGATCCTAAAGCTTTTGCTGCATTTATTAGTGCGTTATATGACTATAAGTTGGCAGAGGATGAACAAAATAGTAGAAGCAGTAGTGCCGCTTCAAGTTTTGATCAAAGCGGCTTTGAAGATAATTCTCTAACTTCCTCCAATTCATCAATGGATGCTGCTGCTTGCTCTGCTGCAAAAATATTAGTGAAAGCCTCAACAGGGTTTAGAGACGATATG
>CAXGBK010000112.1:0-5587 GCA_964008345.1 uncultured Coxiella sp. | reverse complement strand
CATTTTTAAACATCGAAAAAGAATTTAACACGGTAGCGCTTAATTCCCCATCGATATCACCAACTTTTCTTGTCATCAGTTTATGGCTCGCGATATCATTCCTAATCGTTTTTGTCCAAGTGCCAGAATTATAGATCCTGCGGACTTTTGCATGGGGATTTAGTGAGGATCCTAGTATACTTTGATTGACGTCAATACCTGCATCGATTCCGCACAATTTGATCAACTGATTGAAGTTGTTTAGTGCCAAGTGGCATTTTCTTGTATCCAGACCTGTCAGTAGATCTGCAAAAACATTACAATCTCGTCCTGCGCCTATTAAACATTTCATGTTGTAGTCTTTTAAGTCCCAAAGCCTGGCATCTGGCTGGTAGCTTAATCGTAAATACCTAACATTGGCTTTTTTTACGTAGATAAGTAGCACATTATTATGGGTAGACATTGCAAATTTCTGCTCATAAGTGGGGAATAAGGCTGAGCAAATCCTTGTAATAAACTGAACATCTGCATGATTAAATATAGATGCAACAGGATCTACCGATTTCAGAGAAAAATCGGTTCTCGTTTGAGATTTTTTGTTTAACGATTGCACCAGTAAAGGCATATTTTAAATATAATAATAACAGATCGCATTATAACAACAAAAGCTCGTAAAATCAACACCCCAGTCTTTAAGCCTCGCTCAATCTTGTGATAAGGCAGGTACGCATATCCAGGCAAGAACATTAAAGTTACAAATCTATAAAAATACCTAAATACTCCTAGGTCATAGCCGAAGCATAAACCGAATACTATCTCCTGTTACTGATGATAACGTTGCCATTCCGACCACATGATATTAGTATGAACTTTCCTGTTATGAACTATGTACTCAAAGATTCACCTAGGTTTGAACAATTCTGTCAAGCGCAGTATAACGATGTCGATCTAGCGTCTGCTGCCCAATCGTCTAAACGAACCAAATATGGCAACTCATAGTTAAAGCAAGATTTAAAACCAGTGGCACTGCATTTGTAGTTCTCTTACATGCCTACCATATTCGGTTTTGTTTTGTAACTGGACAGTCAGATATCCTGCTAACAATAATCGCATTAGGATATTAGAAAGCCACGAGACATACTTTGCATACCCATAGAATTATTGTTAAAGTAGTATTACGAGAACAAGCGGACAAACACCATTGACAACCTCAAAAAAACTAGTCGTCATCGGAGGGGGATTTGGAGCAATTGCATCTGCTTTGCGGGCAAAAAAAATGGGGTTTGATGTTACGATATTTGACAAAGCAGCCAAACTTGGCGGGAAGGCACAAGTCTATACCCGTGGAAAATTCAAACACGATGCCGGCCCAACCGTCATCACGGCCCCTTTTTTAATTGATGAACTTTTTGAACTTTTTAACAAAAAAAGAGCAGACTACATCCAACTTATTCGGCTAACAACCTGGTATCAATTTCGCTTCTCTGACAGCACCTTATTCAATTATGGCGGCAGCATCGATGACACGCTGGCAGAAATCGAGAAAATATCACCTCTTGATAAAAAAGGTTACTTGTCACTTTTAGAAGCCTCCAAACAAATTTACAACGTTGGTTTTGAAAAACTGGCAACCCAGCCCTTTCACAAAATCACAACCTTATTAAAATCCACACCCAGTATGCTCAAACTAAAAAGCTACCAAAGCGTTTGGTCTCTTGTCTGCTCACATCTCACATCCAATAAACTCAGACAAGCATTCTCCATACAGCCTTTATTGGTGGGGGGAAATCCCTTTGATACAACAAGTATCTATAGTCTAATCCATTTTCTCGAGCGCAAAGATGGCATCTATTTTGCCAAAGGGGGTACAGGAAACCTCATCAATGCACTGACAAAACTCATGCAAGAGCAACAAATCAACATCCAACTGCAACAAAATATCATCGCCATCCACACCGATAAACACCACCAAAAAGTAACTGGCGTCACAACAGAAAACCACGAGTTTTTCCCCTGCGATTATATTATCGCAAATACAGACCCTCATTATCTTTATCAATATCTACTGCCCAAAAAAGCGGTCCATCTCTCTGCAAAAATAAAAAATCGATTTGCCAAAAAGTCAATGGGGCTTTTCATATTATTTTTTGGCACCACAAAAAAATACCCAGACATAGAGCATCATACCATCTCACTTGGACCAAGATACGAGTCGTTATTGAGAGATATTTTCGATCGAAAAATAGTACCCGATGATTTTTCATTGTATTTACACAGACCAACCGCTACAGACGATTCATTTGCGCCAGAGGGGTGCGATAGTTTCTACGCCTTAGTGCCTGTTGCGAATCTCCAAGGGGGACAAAATTGGGATGTCCTCGGGCCTAAGCTGCAAAAAAAAGTGTTAGAAAATCTTGAAGACACGCTATTACCAGGGCTAACGCAACATCTCGATCACGCTTTTTATAAATGTCCAAAAGATTTTCAACAGGAGCATCACAACGTAGATGGGGAGGCCTTTTCCATAGCGCCCTTATTTTATCAATCTGCGTGGTTCAGATACCACAATCAAGCTGAGGGCGTCAAAAATCTTTTTCTCGTGGGTGCAGGGACACATCCAGGAGCAGGGTTACCAGGGGTTCTGAGCTCTGCCAAAGTCACAAGCAAACTCTTATCAAAAGTAGCATCCCAAACCAAAGACAACGTATGAGAACATCGCCTGCAAAAAGACAACCCTACTTACTACCGACACTAAAGCGCCTAAACCCAGGGAACTACAAAATCAAAAAACACGCGAAAAGTTTTTACCTAGCTCAACTTTTTCTGAGAAATAAAGACTGTCAAAAAATCAAGGATCTTTATGAGCTATGCCGGCTGATTGACGACACAGCTGACGATCAAAACCTTTCCAATGAAAACGCCCTAAAAAAACTCCAGCAGTTTGAGGCCATCATCCAAGAAACATCAAAAAATAATATAATCGCCATAACCGACCAATTGCATATAAAAACTTACGGCCTTCTCAAACTTATCGAAGGCATGAAAAGCGATAGGCAACACAAACAACCCACATGCTTACAAGAGCTTATCACATACTGCTATCAAGCGGCTGGCACCGTTGGGCTTATGATATGTGATGCCATGAAAATTGATGAGCAGCGCGCAAAAGACCACGCGATCTGTCTTGGCATTGCGATGCAAATAACCAACATAACTAGAGATATATGGGAAGATGCCCTCAATCAAAGGGTCTATCTTCCAAAAAGTCTGGTTGGCAACATAAGTCCTGAAGATATCCTACAAAAAAAAGTCAACAGTACCCTAATAAAAAAGGCATCGAAACATCTTTTAGAAACAGCTGACCTTTTCTATCACGAAGGTAATCAAGGATTACCCTATATTGCAAAAGAAAATAGATTTGCCATTTATTTGGCATCAGAACTTTATCGAAACATCGGTATAAAAATAGCCCTAAATGGCCATACCTATGCAAAAACCAGAGCGTATTGCTCGACAATAGACAAACTCTTGATAACCGTTGGGTGTCTTAAGAATTATTATAAAAACCGAGAATCCCCAGCTATAACCCAAGCAGATATAAAAAAGCATGCCCATATTACTTTCAAAAACGCCATGGAATCTCTAACATGCGCACCTACGACATCCTAATCATTGGCGGTGGCTGCGCAGGCCTTTCTCTTGCGTACCATCTACAAAAAAACAACACCCATCAAAAGATCGTTATTCTTGAATCCAGAGAACAGTATACAAACGATAAAACGTGGTGCTTCTGGGAGAAAAATGAAAACCTATGGACAAGTCTGGCAACCAAACATTGGGATCAGTGGTCTTTTCACAGAGACAGCGACCATCAAACCATCCAGCACCAAAGTCAAATCTGGAAATACTATTATCTACCTGCCATAAAGTATTATGAGTATATGACAAAAGCCATTCGCACCAATAGTAACATCAGCCTAAAAATGAACACACAAGTCAACAAGATCACAAAAGAGAAAGTCCCCCTTCTAACACCCAGCGAGACTGTCTATCAACTGGAGACCAATAACGACACCTACCGTGCTCTACAGGTGGTTGATACGCGACCCCAAAAAAAAGGTCAGAGCCTCCTTTTTCAAAGCTTTTATGGGTGTCACATTGAACTACAAGCATCTCAAAGCGATGATTGTGTCGCCCTAATGCACAATATGAGAACAGATCACACAAGCTTTCGCTTTAACTATATTCTCCCTTTATCCAAAACACATATCCTTTTTGAACACACGCGTTTTGCCAGCGAACCCCTATCAGAAGACCTCATGAAAAAAGAATGCACAAGTGAGCTGAAACGTTTACGTATTAAACATCAAAAAATCCTCCGCACAGAGTATGGCATCTTACCTATGGGTCTGAATATCAAACCGTCTCAATTTCACACTGGGGGACAGCGACAAGGTGCATTACGAGACGCATCAGGATACGCATTTTTACGAATTCAAAAATGGGCCGATGCATTTTCAAAAGAACTCATCAAGCGATCTTCCCATCTAACCAAACCGCCAAAAAAAAGGAAAAAAGACCTACAAAAAATAATGGACACCCTCTTTCTAAAGACCCTGAAAAGAGCGCCCCAAAACAGCTCAAAAATATTCATATCGCTTGCCAAAAACGCTAAAGCCGATCTATTTTCAAGATTCATGTCAGACCAGTCCTCACTGATAGATAAAATAAGGATCATCATCAGCATGCCACCATGGCCTTTCATCCAAACACTTTTTTCCAATCCCCTACAGCCCACCACCAGCCAAAAAACCTATGATTAACAGGCAAAAAGACATGGCCGATAAAAAAAACATATTACAGAGAGATGCTTTTTTATTCTGGATAACTTGTCTCTTTTTGTGCATACAAATACAAGCAACACCGCTTAGCATCCCACTTGAAACACTCCTCACTCTTATCATCTTCATTGGAATATCCCATGGCGCAACAGATTTTCTAATCCTAAAAAAGCACAGTAACCCTATTTTTATTCCATGTTTTAAATATATTGGCATTGCGATCATGGCTATTTTATTTTGGATCGCATGCCCATTGATAGGCCTTGCATGCTTTTTGATCATTTCTGCGTATCACTTTGGTTGCGATTGGGAAAAAGGCGAACTTGCAATTTTACAAAGCGGGATGGGGTTAATATGCATACCTCTTTACTATCACCCCAATGCAACACTGGAGATTTTAAACCTTATCTCTGATAAGCATGCGAACCTATCTTTCTTAGTGACAGGGTCTTCTCCTATTTTCTATTTAAGTGTACTAATGACATTATACAGATTATTACATAAAAAATGGCTACATCTAGAATATCTCAGTTTATTAGTCCTTGGGAAATATCTCCATCCCTTAACTTTTTTTACCCTATATTTCTGTACACTACACAGTGTACGACACATAAACCATTATGCACGCCACCACCCCCTCGCAAAAAAAGACATCTTCGCACTCATAGCCACCAGCTTTATTTCTTGGTGTTTGCTTATTCTTTTTAGCAGCCTGATCACACAAGATTTAAAAAACGTTGACTTACACGATTATTTAAGACCTCTTT
>CAXGBK010000111.1:0-1629 GCA_964008345.1 uncultured Coxiella sp. | reverse complement strand
GCATTTGTCTCTCCTGTATTAAATTGGCTGATTATATCCTCTAAATCAACATTTGTTTGCTGATGACTGAGCATGTCTTTCAGGATATAAGGTTTTTTGTGTGTTTCATCGCTACTGCAACGAATAATTATATATTGGCTATCCGATTTGTTCGCTTTTTTTAGTAGGTTTTTTAATCTTCCGGTGTGGAAATTATTTTCGATGATGATAGTAGGGCACCGATTTCTAATGGTTTCTATTTTTGTAAGGCTGTTTTCTAGATCTGTACTGCTCTCGTGTAGCCATGTGATTTTGATCTTTTTCTCTGCTGTTGTGCTTCCATCTAGTAGTAAGAGAAGCCGCTCTATACCAATAGAAAAACCTGTGGCATTGGCTTGCTTACCACCTAAGACCTCCGTTAATCCATCGTATCTCCCTCCGCCACAGACGGTACTCTGGGCGCCTAGGTCATCACCTATCCATTCGTATATAAGGCCACCATAGTAGTCTAATCCGCGTACTAGCTTTGAATTCAGCACGAAATCAATTCCCTTTTCCTTTAGTATGCGCATAATCTTCGATAATGTCTCTTGTTCTTCTTTCGAGCGATAGTCTGCGATGTTAGGTGCATCTTGGTTGATGCGAATGATATCTGCGTCTTTGCTGTCTAGTATTCTCAATGGGTTTTCATCTAGTCGCTTTTTGTTTACTTCATCGAATAGATCAGCGTGTGCATTATAGTATTGCCTCAGTGCTTCTTTGTATGCCTGTCTACTCTGTTCTTTGTTCAGATAGTTAATATGAAGCTGGGTTTTTTCTCTTACCCCTAGCGCTTTCAATATCTTGTCTATCATTGCCAGGTGCTCAGTATCCACATAGGGTTCATCGATGCCGATCGCCTCTATACCAAACTGATAAAATTGCCTGAAACGACCTTTTTGTGGTCTTTCTCTTCTGAACATGGGGCTGAGGTAATACCATTTTCTGGATTTTTCGTACAGTACGTTATGTTCGATCGCAGCTCTTACGCAGGAGGCTGTCCCTTCAGGTCTAAGTGTTATACTTTGCCCATTTTTGTCACTAAAAGTGTACATTTCTTTGTTGACGATATCAGATGTTTCGCCTATGCCCCTTTGAAATAATTCCGAATGTTCTAAGTAGGGTAGTTTGATTTCATGATACCCGTAGCGCTCTGCATAAGATTTTAAAATACTCTCGACTTTTTGCCAGATCTGGATACTCTCTTCATCAATGATATCATTGAATCCCCTGACTCCTTGGATACTCATTCTCCGGACCTTGATTAAAATAGGTATTTTACCAAGTTATCGTAAACTTGTCTATCTAGATACTCAGATAAAGTATACTACACCTATCCTTCCGTTGATTTGCTTTCTTGAGAACTTCAGTTCCTGGGTGTCGGTTGATAGATTTGTATCTGCAACCGCAGCGATAGAAGATTTATTGAGATAAGTTAGGGTAGTGAACCATGTAATTTGCGGGGTAATAGCGTATTCTGCTCCTGCTACGAATCGTGGTAATCGTTGTGTTTTGTCGTAGGTCGCTGTAAATGTGGTGGTACTGGTAGAAGACGTTGTTGCAAAACGACTAAAGTCCAGATGCTCGTAGGCCAACTCAAATTTTGCCAAT
>CAXGBK010000110.1:0-5970 GCA_964008345.1 uncultured Coxiella sp. | reverse complement strand
TCTAAAATGCAGACTATTATCTTGCAGCAACGCTTATCCATCTCCAGTTCGTCACATAAGCCCAAAAACGATGATAGCAAACCAATTTGGCGTAAAAGATGCCACAGATATATTTTTTGCTAATATAGCATTTCTTGCAGGAGAATATGAAGAGAAGCTAATACATGAAAAAGAAATAAAATTAGCCGATCATGCTAACATTCCTATTTTATCACTTGATCAATATAGAAAATTCATTAAAGTGAGAACATGGCTTGAAGAAGACTTTTCATCAAAAAAAGAAAGTACGCCAGTTGTTGTCACCCCCGTGAAAAGTACGGCTCAGCATGAAGCAACCCCGGAACAATCGATCATTATCGAAAAAACCCACAATAGCACCATCGCCATCAGGAGCTTTTGTAAGGTAAAGAGTAACGGTAAAGCAATAGGCCTCTCGCAGAGCGGCCTTTTCTCTCAAACTAGTAAAGAATCTACAGCAGAGACTCTTATACAGGACATCCTCCTCGAGCAACAACAACTTATCCATGAAACCATAACAAGACAGCAAGGAAACAGAGACCTACTTAGCCAGCTGTATAATGAACATACCCATAACTTATGTTTTGGGAGATGCAACTTAAGCTTCTACAGACTGGTAGCAAACAATACGTCGGAATATACAAAAAATTTAGCTTTAGAAACCACAACTGAAAAAACAGTAGCCCTAGGTCTTTTATTAAAAGAATTATTCTACATACAGTACAAAAATGATGAAGAAGCTTTTGCGCTTATACAAATTTACTGCTCACTAGCATCCCCTAAATTAATAGATAATATTGGTACCATAACGGCACAAAGAGAATTAGATTATCAGCATAAAAAAAGACCCGGTTTTGCACCCAAACAACACAGCCTTCAAAAATTAGCCAGTTATTTCAACAACGTTATCACCAAATTCACTAGCATTCTTGGAAATCATCTAGCAGAAGAAAAAACCATAACACTGGATTGTGGAACGCCAGGCGAGCCAACATACAACGAAGAACTCCTACATCTAAGAATCGCAAAACACAACATTACCATTACGGATGCTGACCTCGCCTTAATTACAGTAATGTATAAAAAACTAAACACGATAGCAATGAATCTTAAAGTTTGGTACCCCAATATAGACTATCAGAAAAACTTTAAAGGTCTTTGTGAGAACATACGTCTTCTATTTGAAAAAACCATACATCCGAGAGAGTTAACCACCGTAGGAACCAGTGACAACAAAATAACCGAGAACGGTCAAGAGCGCACCGAGATCAGATACGAGAGCATATATGAAATCGAAGAATTACCATATATCGGCACAAACTATCTTCAGCGTGAAATTAATTACACCACGAATGCACCCATTCACCTAGCACACCTCGCAATGGCTTTACCAGCTACACATGCGGCAAAATATTTGACAAAAATACAAAAAGAATCCGCCGACATTCGAAAAGATTTGAGAATGGCCCAGTCCATAGCTGAGCTGGATGATTATGATTCACCGCGACCTACTTTTTAGATGTGTCTCTATTACCGCGATCACTTCAAAAACATCTGCAACGACACCATAATCTGCATATGTAAAAATAGCTGCATCAGGATCCTTATTGATAGCAATAATAATACGACTGTCCTTCATCCCTGCCAAGTGCTGAATAGCACCTGAAATTCCAAAAGCATAATAAACATCCGGAGCAATAATCTTACCGGTTTGTCCTACCTGATAATCGTTCGATATGAAACCCGCATCTACCGCGGCTCTAGATGCTCCAATCGCTGCATTCATTGTCACAGCTAACGATTTCAATTTGTTAAAACCTTCTGCACTGCCCAATCCACGACCACCGGAAACCACTACAGGACACGATCGTAAATCCAATTTATCCGTACTGGCTTTTTCGTGTCTAAGAATCTTTGCCTGTTGTTGATCGTTAACCTCTACGGTTTGCTTTTCAATTTCCGCTTGATGATCGAGCAACTTCGCTGCAGTAAAAGACGCTGTACGTATGGATACTATATTTTTCAATTGCCGAGTTTGCACCGTAGCAATCGCATTCCCAGCATAGATAGGACGTTTAAAAGTCCGTTGATCCACGACCTCACACACGTCCGTAATCGGACTGATATCACAGCGTGCAGCAATTCTTGGTAAAACATTTTTCGAATACGTATTTGATGCAAACACCAATGCATCATAATCTTGCAAAAAACCAGCAAACACATCTACCAGCGTTTCAGCTGTAGATTGCATGAGCTCGGTATTCTCAACGGCTATAACTTTATTACAACCAGGCAACTTCACACAAGCATCTACTATCGCCGCAGAAGAGGAACCTACTACGAGTACGTCATACGCTTTCGTCAAACACAAAACAGCTGATACCGTTTGTGAAGTCTGAGCATGCATTGCCGTTCCATCATGTGTTGCTACAATTAATATACGCATCAAATCACCCCATCTTCTTTTAAAGCCTTCAACCATTCATCTACATCATCAAACACAACCCCTTGCTTTCTCGCAGAAGGCGCATGAACAGACAAGATTTGCAATTTAGCTTCTTGATCAATACCAAGATCTGCCATTGAAAGCTGCTCAAGGGGCTTCTGTTTAGCACGGATAATATTAGGCAGTGTGATATATCTAGGCGTGTTTAAACGCAAATCAGTCGTAATAACACAAGGTTTCGTAACCCGAATCGTTTCCAATCCCTCATCCACTTCACGCGTGACATCCCAGCCCACTTTAGTTGCAACGATCTTTGAAGCAAAAGTTGCTTGTGGCCAACCCAGCAATTGCGCTAGCATCTGGCCAGTCTGATTACAATCGTCATCGATTGCTTGTTTACCCATTAGAATAAGATCTGGCTCATAACGCTTTGCATAAGATACAAGCGTCTTAGCAATGCATAGGGGTTCTTGTTGGGCTGGCGCGTCTACCAATACAGCTTTGTGAGCGCCCATAGCAAGCGCATGTCGCAAAATATCTACCGTTTCAGGTGGCCCAATACTAATCGCAACAATTTCTTCTACTTCTTGTTGTTCGTGCATCCTAACAGCTTGTTCAAGCGCTATCTCATCAAATGGATTCATAGACATTTTCACTTGCTCTGTATTGACACCAGAATGATCCGGTTTAACTTGAACCTGAACATTGTAATCCACCACCCGTTTCATCGGTACTAAGACTTTCATAGTTGCTCCACTTAATCGTGTATCATTATAGCAAATAATTCTAACATCGTGCTGATTTTTTTGAAAAATATCACGCAAAACCGTTTATCTAGTCATAGCTAAATAAATTAAAACATTGTCAATATAGGAAAAAAAAACTAGGATACTAAAGAGATATTATTGACAGCAGCATGATTGAACCTGAAGAGCTACATTATGATATTGTGATAGTTGGTGGAGGACCAGCCGGATTATCGTGTGCCATTAAACTTGGTCAACTCAACCAAAATCGTCCTAAAAAGCTCAACATTTGTCTAATCGAAAAAGCATCTGAGATTGGCGCACATATTTTATCTGGCAACATACTCGAAACACGATCCATCGACATGCTCATTCCTGACTGGAGAACCAAAGATAGCCCTGTTAAAACAGCGGCTAAAAAAGATCGATTCTACTGGCTTAGCAAAAAATATGCTTGGCCATTCCCCACCCCTCCACAGATGTATAACCACGGAAACTACATCATTAGCCTATCGCAACTATGTCGTTGGCTAGCAAAGGAAGCCGAAAAGCTAGACATCACAATCATTCCAGGATTTGCAGCAAAAGAAGGCATATACGAAGCAGATGGGACCATGAAAGGCATCATCACAAATCCTGTAGGTATCAAAAAAAATGGGGAAAAAGGCCCCCTATACCAACCAGGCGTAAAAATCTATGCTAAGCAAACAGTGCTTGCAGAAGGTTGTTTTGGCTCATTATCCGAAGAAACCATCAAACGCTACAACCTACGAGCTCACTCACAACCACAAACCTACGCGATTGGCGTCAAAGAGGTCTGGCAATGCAAACCAGAAGCTTATCAAGATGGGCTTGCCGTACACACTCTGGGTTGGCCCCTTGATAACAACACCTACGGAGGGAGTTTTATCTATCACTACAACCAAGATAGAATCGCCATAGGACTGGTCATCGGGCTTGACTACAAAAACCCATACCTAGATGCACACGCAGAATTACAGCGATTTAAACACCACCCTTTTATCAACAAAATGCTGCAAGGCGGACAATGTTTGGCATACGGATCAAGGGCACTCAATGAAGGCGGCTGGCAGGCTATTCCCAAACTAAGCTTCCCAGGAGGCATGCTAATTGGCTGCAGCGCTGGATTTTTAAATGTTGTAAAAATAAAAGGGACACATACGGCTATGGCTTCTGGAATCGCTGCAGCAGAAGCCCTTGCAAAAAACCTAGATAACCCTCAAGATATCTATCAAAAAAGCATGGATACATCATGGGTCAACAAAGAACTCTATCGCGTCAGAAACATCCGACCAGGTTTTTATCAAGGCCGTCTATTAGGGCTAATCAACGCCGCATATGAAACCATAACGTTTGGTCTCAGTCCATGGACGATTGCCAATAAAGAAGACCACCTTCAACTTGAAAACGCAAAAAAGCACCAACCGATCCACTATCCAAAACCCGATAACGTCATCAGCTTTAGTAAATTAAGCAGTGTAAAGCTAAGCGGAACGAACCACACAGAAGATCAACCTTGCCATTTAATCCTGCTGGATCCTAGTAAATCCATCCCAATTAATTACGAACAATACGCTGGTGTTGAAAGTCGCTATTGCCCTGCCAATGTCTACGAATATGCAGAAATCGACGGCAAAATAAAACTACAAATCAATGGCCAGAACTGCCTACACTGTAAAACATGTCCTATAAAAGATCCTACTGGTAATATTCACTGGGTCACCCCTCAAGGTGGAGAAGGACCGCTCTACACAGAAATGTAACCCATTTACTTATCCATAGATCCTATTGTATAATAAAAAACTTTATAAACAAGGCACCCTATGCAAACCCAACACATATGCCTAATCGGACACGGCGCTTGGGGCCAAGCCATTGCCAAACATATCACAACAAAAACCCAACTATCCATCCTCAACAAAGAAGGAAAAATCGAAACGATTAACCACAACCAAGCAGATAACACGTGGGAAAAAATCGCCCCAACCATTACAGGTATCATCATCTGCACACCTAGCCAAGCTGTTGGCGATGTGCTAAAAAGCTTGAAAAAAAAACAAATCAACATCCCCATTCTCTGTGCCAGCAAAGGTCTTTATTTCTCTGACAAAGCCTATCTGTTTCATGAACTCTATCAAAAGCTCTTCCCAAAACAACGACAATTTTGCTACTTATCCGGCCCCAATTTTGCTAACGAGGTTCTTACAAACATCCCAACGGCGGCTATTGTTGCTGGGGACAAAGCCGACTTTTGGCAACCTATTCTGCATCATGCGCCTCTGCATATTAGTCTACACCAAGATTTGATTGGTACAGCATTATGCGGTATTTACAAAAATATTGCGGCCCTCATTGCAGGATTTTGTGAACACCCAAGTCTAGGGGAAAACACACGTGCAGCACTTCTTACCAAAGCCATTGACGCACTTAGAAAAACCATTACCCACTGCAAGGGAGACGAACAGACAGCGCTAAATATCGCAGGCATAGGCGATATCATCCTATCAGGAACCAGCACCCAATCTCGAAACTACACCTATGGAAAACAGTTAGCACAAGGACTGACCCTAAAAAAAGGACATACCACAGAAAGTATTATCAACGTCGAAAAAATACAGATCTATCTGCGACAACAAAACCGAATTTGCCCACTCATTGAAACCGCTATCCAATGCCTAAAGCATCCACAAAATGCTCATCACATATTGGTCGCATGGCTCGATCAACAAACATAACCTA
>CAXGBK010000109.1:0-7918 GCA_964008345.1 uncultured Coxiella sp. | reverse complement strand
TGGTTTTACTCTTGGGCCATGATAAAATTTGAAATGTTGAGGTGTTGAGACAGTTTGGTTATTGTTAGATTGTTCTGATGTAATGAGATCGCTAAAATCTACTTCAATGAGCTGTCCATTTTTTTTGTCGATGTAGTGCGGAATACCGGCCTTTTGGTTATCGGTAATATCTCTTATTACTTCATTGATTCTTATGATGAGATCTTTGTCCACGGTAAGTAAACTTTTATAGATTGTTGAACCGGTCATCGGATCTTCGATGCTGTCTCTGTTGTGGTTTTCTTCGAAGTATCTCGTTATGGTATTTTTTTCGTATCGAGATGATGTGGGTTTGGCGATGACAGGGCAGTTAAATAGTACCTGCTCAATCGGGCAAGACCATGCTTCTTCCGTGATATGTTCTATTTTCTCTAGGATTCTATGGGCTATCTTTTTGCCGTATTTTCTTTCTAGCATGTTTTTATTGACATGGGTTTTCACCAGCGGCGTAATGTCTTTTATAGGTAAGGTCTCGCTTTTGGTTTTGTTATCTTTTCTGGGTTTTTCTCGGTTAGGGAAGGTGTTTTCATTCTTTTTAGCTGTTAGTACAACAAGGATTGTAAGAAGTGCGTAACCTATTTGTGTCAAAGACGGTAATTTATCCGTTAGATTTTGTGTTATTATATGATCTTTTTTCATAATGATCGCGCTTGTTCGGAGGATTCCGTAAGTCAGTGATAGCGCTGCAATCCCAGCTGTAATTATAGGGGCTGAGGTTAAAAACATGTTTGATAGAATGGCGACAAGCTGACCACCATCGTTGGATAGCGCTGATGCGGTTAGGTGTATGAATGTTAGCGTGTATAAGGTTAGTATGCTTAGTACTACAAACGATTGCACTGTGTAGTACATACAGTTTACTATGCTTTTTATGCAGGTGGTAATAGAATCATCATGATTTTGTATATGGATTGTGCGTTCTATTTCGGATAATACACTCATTTTTATATACCTATAATTTTTGTATCCCATAGTTTATAGGGTTCTTGTTTTTTGTCAATTACACAGCATTATGTGACTATTAAAAACAGAAAATTAATCATTGGGTGTCGGTTTTTTTGTTTTGTTATGACGCATTATCCAGTAAATAGGTATGCCACTTACGGTGAATAAAGCTGCGGTTACTAGCGTGTTTATGTCTGTGGCTAGTAGTATACCCATACAAAAAAAGCCGGCCATTATGCTATAGGTGTAGGCGTTGTCCCCAAATGGTTTTTTTTCTTTTATAGCGATTTGAAAGAGAGATAAGCAACATACTGCGTAGATGAATATAAAGCAGACTACAGATATTTCTATAATAGATGATATTTGTTTGGTAATATTGTCATTTGCTGTGGCGATGATAAAAGGGATATTGAGGGCGCTGGAGATAATGATTCCCCATGTTGGCGCGCCATAGCGATTGATGGTTTTAAAGAGCTCAGGTAGTAGTTGATCATTTGCAATCCCAAGTGCAATTTGTCCACTGGCTAATATCCATGCATTGATATTAGATAAGCAAACCAATACAGCAAAGATCGCTACTAGAATAGACCATTGTTCGCCGACGAGGTATTGGCTTGCTAGTACATAAGGAGCGGGATGATTTTGAAGTGCATCAGGAGAAATAAGACCAATCATTGCAATCGAGTTCAGTAGATAAAGACACAGTACAATGCATGTTCCAGTAATAATAGCTAATGGGATGGTTGTCTTTGGGTTTGCTACTGATTCAGCAGGAGTTGTTGCGGTTTCAAGTCCGATGAATGACCAAAAAGCTAGTAAGCTTGCTGCTCCTATATTTTGTAGGCCGGTTGTCGCGTTATGGGCTGCAAAGATAATATGGTTATGATTAAAATACATGAGCGCGGCCAATGGGATGAGGGTTAATGATAAGACTTTAATGGTGGCTAATGATATTTCTGCTTTTCCTGCTGTTTGAACCCCTCTTAGATTTAGTAGGGCTACTAGGACGCATAGTATTATTTGGTAGTTGATGGCGGTTGTGCGGTCAATGGGGCCTATAATAGGAATCATGTAACTGACAGTAGCTGCGATCACAGATGCTGTACTGATAGAGGATATAAGCCAGTATGTCCAACCAGTGAAAAAGGCAGCTTTGTGTCCGAATGCTGCAAGTACATAGGCGTGAGAACCGCCGTTTTTTGGATATCTATGTGCTAGCTCTGCGTAAACAAGTGCAAGAGAAATGCCACCGAGGCCTGCTCCTACCCATCCGGCGATGGCGTAGCCGCCAAAAGGTGCTAGTGTATTGTGAAGCGTGAATATGCCGGACCCAATTTGGCTACCGATGACTAGTGAGAGTAATGTCCACAAGCCTATTTTTTTTGATTCTTTTTTGGCTTTGTCCATCGGATAGATCCCTATTTGCTGACGTTTTCAGCTTATCATGGAATAGGCAGGGTGTAAATATGTTCGCGCTTCGGTACTAAGGGAAAACGGTGTATGGTTAGCTCGCTTCTCTGATCGGTGTGTCAGCCGTTTGTGCGATGGTATTGACAATATTATTTTGGAATGCCCATAGTAAAAGGCAGCTTAAGGCATTTAGACTTAGGATGCAGATGCCCAGAGACATGGGGGTATTGTTATAAAAATGCATAACAATATCTCCAAGTGAATGTGCTGCGATGAATTTATAGCAACTGATCATAGCAAATGCTACGCCGGCTGATTTTTTAAAAGGTGCCATAGTTCCTCCAATGCCAGCTCCTACCATGAAGGACGCGCCCCAAATACACAATAGCACTGCAGGATGGATAAAATAGATGTTGGGAGAGCCGGTTAACCAAAATCCTTGGAGTAGTAAACAGGCCCCCAATGCATGGCATGCAAGACCGATATTGATGGTGTTTAGAATACCAATACGCTGTAAAAGTTGGCCACAAATATAACTTCCGACGAGAAACGTTATCCCGCATGAGCCATAGAATATACTGAATGCAAGTTTACTAAACCCCATAGTTTCGATGTATAGATAAGGAGATATGCAGTAATAGGCGAAGAATGTTCCAAAGCCAATGGCTGCAGGGAGTGTGAAAAGTTGGTAATTTGGATGGAAAAAGACATCACGATAGCTCGTAATGAGCTGGGATAAATTGAGCGTGGATGGTTTGGAAGAAGTGGTTTCTACAGCGATGAGGGTATAACCAAGCGAGCAAATGGCCGCAATACCTAGGACAAAAAAGATGCTTGGCCAGCCAAAGGTTCTTCCGAGTAACGTACCTAAAGTAGGTGCGCAGATAGCCGATAATGAGTTGGCGATATTTAAGTAACTAAACATTGCTGCGCATTCATTTTCATCTTGATAGATGTCGCGTATGGTTGCAAAACAGCATAGATAACTACCACATGCGCCGATGGCTTGTAGTATGCGGCCAAGTAATAATATGGGAAAGGTCCATGCGTACATGCAGATAATATTGGCAAGGGCGAAAATGATCAGCGAACCTTTAAGTGTTGGTAGGCGACCGTAGTGGTCGCTTAATGGACCAAATACAATTTGTCCTATTCCGCAAAATAGCATAAATAGACTGTTGGTGTATTGCATGGTTTGAATATTACTACCTAAGTCATTGCCAATGCTGGGTAACAGAGGGATGTATAAATCAAGTGAAAAGGAATAAAAGGACACCAGTGGGATCATGATGATGAGTGTTACAAGGTGTGAGAATGGCCATTTTTTTGTCATGATTGAATTCCTGTTTTTTAGCAAATACTAATATGAACATTATATTATTTATTACTATTATAGTCAATTAGTTGTTTGGTTTTATTTGTATTTTTTTGTTTGTGGTTGACCTACGAGGTGGCCTTTTCATAGCGAACAATAATGTAATCATAGCATATCCAGCATAAGCCTGTGGAGATCATTAAAACAATGGATAGTGGGATAGGGTCGTTATCATGCACAAAAGATAAAATAAATGTTGATATACTGGATCCTGCTATTTGCATACAGCCGTACACAGAATTGGCGTATCCTGATTTTTCTTGAAATGGTGCAAACGCTTGACAGAAATAGTTTGGCCAGAGAAAGGATGTTGAAAGGAAAAATACGAACATACATGTGGTCATAGCAACAGTATTGAGTCCAAATATTAAATGGGTTTCAATGAGTGCTATACTGGATAATAACATGAGTGACCAGGCTCCTTTGAATATCTTAGGGATAGGGTAGTACATGATTGCTATGCTATTTAAGTATCCCCCGAGAGACATGGAGGTTATGCTAACGCTGAATAATAACCATCCAAATTCGATGGGTTTCCAGCCAAGTTGTTTGATCATTATTACGGGCATTACTGCCATCCATGAAAAGAAACCTAGCATGGTAAGCATAGTGCAAATTGAGTAGCACTGAAATGGAGGGTGGGTGATTATAAGTTGATAGATATGCTTAATGAAGCTTAGATGTAATCGATTGGTGTTTCTATGATGATTGGTTTCAGGGAATATAAATAGTACATGGATTAATAAGCATGCGCTAGAAATGCATAAAAAAGTGAAAGAGGCTTGCCAGCTAAATAAGTCTTGTAGGTACCCGCCAAGTAATGGTGCGCACGGAATCATAATGCTGTAGATCATTGTGGCATAGGAACTACGTTCTGTGAGTTTACGTCCAGTATAGCAGTCGCTAAAAATACATCGGTATAACGATCCGCAGCCTGTTCCTACTCCCAGTAGAAACATGCCGGTTATCAATGTATTTGCATTATGGGCATAACTACACACTGCAGCGCCTAAAGATGAAATGATTAACCCGATGATTAGCATGGGTTTTCTGCCAATGCCTTCAGACAAAGGTCCATAGATTAATTGAGATACGGACATGCCGGCCATCATGATGCTCATTGCAAATTGAATCATATCTATATCGGTTTCAAGAAAGTTGGCCATAGGTGGTATGGATGGTATAAATATATCACTTGCTACACTAGGTAGTGCAGCAAGTAGGCATCCTATTAAAAATATGCTGATGTGGTCTTTCATAGCTGTGGTCTGTTAGTCCGATGGCTCGCTAATATGCTTATTTCGGCATGATAAAACCCCCTGCATAAATATACAAGACTTTAGAAAAGGTTTTTTATTTTTTCTTGTATTGATATGATTATTATGGTTTTTCTGCTGCTAGCTTGTTGTGTATGTCTAGATGTTTATATGGTTGATTCTAGTTTTTTTTGTGGGTTTTTGAGAAAGCGTAGTATTTCTTTGGATATCATCCTATTTTGTTTGGGGCTTGTGAATGCGCCTATGTGTAGGTGATTTGAAAGATCGAGTTCGCTGGGCGATGTTAAAATGGTACTGACGGTTGCTTTGGATAATTTATCTTTTAATCTCTCTATTCTATTTATATTAATAGTTTTATCCTTTTGTGAGTAGATAAATAGTATAGGCGTTTTGATGTTTCTGTGATCGGTGATTCTAGCATGATGAACAAGTTGCATCATGTACTGGACGGATTCCATAGGGAATATTTCAGTTACACTAAGATTGATCTTTGCTTGGAATTGCTTTTTCAGTTGTTGCTGTTTTTGAGTGAGGTTAGCATGCCCTAATCTACCGTATTGGCCATGTATTTTTTTGACAAGGCTGAGTCCCCCTGGCCATAGTAGTGCTTCACTAAGCTTGTTTTTAGGGCCGTAATTGGGTGATATGAGTATAATGCTATGAAAATGTGAGGAGGGCTCTTTGGCAAGTAATGAAAGCATGGCCGGACAGCCCGTTGAGTGACAAATGGCGATGACTTTTTTGCCGATTCTTTTGCCAATTTCTAAAGCTTCATGTGCGTCTTGTAGCCATTTTTGTGCCGTTGCGTCCTGTAGGTATTTTGAGGGCTGCCCATGTCCAGTTACTCGTGTTGCAAAGTAATTAGCTTTTATTTTTTGTGCTATCTCTGTTATGTTCGGTTCGTATACGAGTCTTGATCCTGCAAAACCATGCACAAAAATGACGCTTAGGTCGCTTTGTTCATTGGTTTTTGTGTACCAGTAGATTTTCTTGTGGGTGCCTTTTTTGATGCCGGGTATGTCTTTTTCAATGTTATGAACATATTGTTGGATATCCTTGGGTAAGGTAACCGTTGGCTTTTTTAGTGGTGGTTGGCAAGATGTTAGGAGTAGCATGATTGCAATGTACAATATGAAATGTTTGCTTTGGTGTATAAAATACATCGTACTTTCCCTGGTGGATGATCTATATTATTGGCCTTCATAAGCCTAGGTCAATTTTTTTTTAAGTATAAATGGGGCTTTTGACGCTACCTTGTTTATAATTAAGGTTTTTTTATTGGTGTTTTTTAGGTAGCTTTTTAGGTTTCCGGGAAGGTTTTCGAGCACGTTGTGCCCGCTCTTGTAGTAAAGGGCTTTGTTTATCAAGGCCTTCGAGGGCGATTTCAATAGCTCGGTCGAGTTCATTATTTTGATCGTGATTTTCTGGAAACGTGTTGATTTCTTCGTCAGGCTCAACGCCTCTATTTTCTATATTATAGCCAGCTTCATCGAACCATACTGCATATTCAGGTTGTGTTGTAACGCCTCCATCTAAAAGGTTATTACGAACACTGATACCAACGACGCCACCCCACGTTCTTCTACCGATAAGCTTACCAAGTTGTAGTTGCTTAAATGCATAGCAGAACATGTCCCCGTCTGAGCCAGTCTGTTCGTTACAAATAGCAACCATTGCGCCATTGGGCGCTGCGTGAGGATAGGAAAACGATGCTCCGTGCCATCTAGTGAAATCAAGCCCAAAGCGTTTAATAGCCAGTTTTTGTAAGATTAAGCTAGAAGTGTGTCCTCCTCCATTAAAGCGTACATCGATGATTAGCCCGTCGCAGTCGTAACTTTGTAGGAAAGATCTTGTGAACTCGGCTATGCCTTCTTGACCCATATCAGGAATGTGAATGTAACCGAGGCGGCCTTTGGTTTTTTTCTCGATGTAACGACGGTTTTTTTCGACCCAATTTCGGTAGAGTAAGGGTTGTTGGGTAGCGAGTGTTTTGATTTCGATAAACCGAACCGTATCTTTTAGGTTTTTGGGTTGTATGCCTATGGTAACGTAGCAATTTGCTTGGTTGACTAAGAGCATCTCTGGTGTTAATTCCTTGGACAGTTTTTGATTGTTGATACTAATAATGGCATCTCCCTCTTCAACATTGGCGCCTAAACTTTTTAATGGGCTGCTGTAGAGATGTGCGCTGTTTTCACTTTCTAGTATTTTTGTGATGGTGTAGTGTTTGTTTTTTGCATGGTATGTTGTTTCACAGCCAAGGTGTCCTTGGGTGTATATTTTAGTTTTTGGTAAATTTCCTCCCCAAGTGTATGCGTGAGAGCATCCCAGCTCTCCTTGCATCTCACTAATGATGGCATTCAGCTCGGTACGACTGCCAACTTTTTCGGCAAGTGGTCGGTACTTCTCATAAATAGCATCCCAGTCTATGCCTCCCATATTCTTATCCCAATAATAGTCTTGTTGAAGGCGCCAAGCTTCAGTGAATATAAATCGCCATTCTTCTTCTGGTTCGATGGAAATGTTGCAGCGCTTTAGATTAATATAGCCACCTTTTTTATAAGAATCATCGTGATCATTCGGTTTGCTACAGGTTTCAACAGCGCGTAGTTTATGATCATAATAATATAATAGCCATTTTCTATCGGGTGATAAGCTGGCACTACTTATGTCTTCTACAAAGGTTTCAAATGTCTGCTCTTTAAAATCGTAGGCGGATAATTTGCCTTGCGGATCTTTGTGTGTCCCCGATGATGATTTATTGAGTACAAACAGTTTTTTATCGGTAGCTAATAGCTGCGTGTATCTTCCTGGTGGAAGCGGGAAAGCAGATAATCGAGTTTGTATATTCTCGGTATCGATGATCATGCGG
>CAXGBK010000108.1:0-2738 GCA_964008345.1 uncultured Coxiella sp. | reverse complement strand
GCCCAAAGCAATATCCACAGAAACCTTCGACAACTCGTCTTCAAAAAAGGCTTGGCCAAGCAACAACAATCCTATCACTGGCAGGATATAAACTGGGCCAAGGTCCTAAATCAAGCCCTCTAGTACAACACGCTAACATAAGCATACACAACGATCACAGCCACCTTCAACTTTGAGAAATACAAAAGAGCCACCCGCCACGCAAGACACCCTCATGACGCAGAAGTCGTTGACAACCGAGGTAAAAAGAAATAAAATCAAGAAAAAGAGAGATTTTATCTGTGCATTTTTTCATCTACACCATGCTCGCAACAGGCCAAGGGTTAGGAGATATCAACAACGCAGTAACACCGTACGCAGAAACAAAAAACACACCTATACCCATTAACCCTTTTCATACAGTCACCACATCAGCCCATGCACTACTAAAAAAAAACCAACCCACATCTAAACCCACACCAAGAACATAGTAGACAAATTATAATAAATAGTATAAAATACAACAACTAAAATTAAAAAAGGCAGAACAATATGACCCTTATCCTACTTCCAATTTTATTCGTAATGGTAATCTATACAATATCTTTATACAATCGCGGAATCAATCTAATCGAAGCCGTACATAATAATCAAAAACAAATCGATATCCAACTAGATCGACGATTCAAAGTCTTTGAATCGTTAGTGGATGTGGTAAGAAAATATATGGATTTTGAAAAAAGCACGCTAAAAGCTATCGTAGCGCTTCGACAACAAGCTGTACAAGCAGGAAAACAAGGGGATATGGCCAGTAAAATAGCATATGAAAATACCATTTCCAAAATGTTGGGGGATATCAAAGTTGTTTTTGAGCAATATCCATCGCTACAATCTAGCCAAAACGCATTACAGCTACAAGAGGAAATCGTCAGCACAGAAAACAAGTTATCGTTTGCTAAACAGGCACTCAACGACAGCATCGAGATATACAATATCTACAAAAAATGTTTCCCAAGTGTCCTTGTCGTAACTTATTTTTCTAAAACACTAGATAAAACATTCACTTACTGGGAACTCACACAAGAGCAAGTACAAACACAAGAATCTTATACCGTAAAGCTATAAAATGGAAACACCGCACCAAGAATACCATGCTAAAGCTACCAATTGGCGAAAACTCATCCAAGAAAACCAAAAAACAACTCGCATCATCGTAGGAGTTTTTTTACTACAATACCTACTTTTAGGATGCATAATAGATTGTATCATGGAATGTGGCCCTACCTGTAGCATAGGACTATTTATAGCAGCACTCATTGCCATTATTTACACAAAGAGTCATAGCGCCAGTATGCTTTTAGGCGATCTTACTCTGGAGCCTATCACAAAAAACAGCCATCATCCGGCGCACAAACAAGCCAAACATATCCTTGATGAATTGGTCATTGCAGCCAATATACGATACACACCCAAACTCTATATCATGGAAAGCAACAACATGAATGCTCTCGCAACCGGTTGGACAGAAGAAAACGCCTGTATCGTATTAACACGCCCTCTGGTAGATAACTTACCAAGAGATCAACTCCAAGCCGTCATTGCCCACGAACTCAGTCATATACGTCATCAAGATATCCGTTTAATGCTCATGCTTGGGGTACTAAGTAATATCATGGTCGTAGCACTTGACTATTATTCCCCTATTCATAATTACAAATCACCTCGAAAAAATAGGAAGTCTAATCATGGTAACTGCGGATATATAATGTTACTACGTTACGTCATCCCCATACTCAATACCGTTATGCTCTTATTCATTAGTAGAACAAGAGAGTATCTTGCCGATGCAGGAGCGGTACAGTTAACACGTAATAACCAAGGGTTAGCACAAGCATTACTAGCCATTCATGCGTTCAACCAACCACCATCTACAGAAGAAGAACATAAACCCTATGAAGCCTATCGGCAGGCGTCTTATCTTTTTCAAAAAGACGATAGCTGGCATGAGCTATGGGCAACACATCCCAGTATAAAAAAAAGACTCAAAGCCTTGGGTCTAGAGAAAAACTCATAATAGGTTCGGTCCTATAAAAAACCTATGTTTTTTTTGACTTAGAGTGCAGTTTCCTAGCTACAGTACTATCATCTTTTGAAGGCGGTATACTACTCCCACGAGGCCGAGCAGCAACATCGCTTACATGTTGCTTAAGCTGGGCCAACTCTCTTCTTCTCGACCTAAATCCACGATAGACACGTTGCAAAATATTTGCTGCTTTCTGTTCTTTCTCTCTTTTAAGAAAAAGATTTGTAACCAGAGGTAGATCTGGACCTGTAAACTTGGAAAGAAACTTTTGCTTCTGCTCAGCCGTAAGCGTATTAACCGTGTCAATAATTTTATAGGTCTTCTCTGGTGAATAATATGCCATCTTTAAAAATTCAGATTTAAACGTATCATCAGGAGAATCTATTAAATCCGATATTTTTCTTTTCAATACAACAGATTTCAATTTTGGATGCGCATCTAACATTTTAGTAAACGTTAATGATTGACTAAAATTTAAAGTTGATCCGTCCATTTTCAGTTTGCGAAAAGATGCAAGCTGCGCATTATGAGAAGCATTACGCTGGTTTTCACGAAGCAACCCCACAAACGGCATCGATACGTTACCTCCATACTGTACCGTTTCCGGGGCTTTACCCTCTTCTGGTTTAGAAACTTTATCTCCTAAAAAGAAAAATTCGTCCATATGCGGTGATTG
>CAXGBK010000107.1:0-2529 GCA_964008345.1 uncultured Coxiella sp. | reverse complement strand
TTATTATGGCTGTACAAAAAAGTAAAAAGTCTCGTTCACGTAGTAAGATGCGACGCGCCAACGTTCATTTTCAACCAGATGCTATGACGGTTGATACTTTTACTGGCGAAGTGCACCGTCGTCATCACGTAACGGATCAAGGTTACTATAAAGGTAAGCAAGTCATTCTTCCTAAAGAGAAGAAAGACAAGGACGATGAAGAATAAAACCGTCGATGCGACAGGTTAACCCATGGAATACACTATTGCTGTAGACGCTATGTCGTCAGATAATGGGCCAGAGGAAATTATAGCTGGCGTGTTTTCTTTTATAAGTAAGTACTCGGTTCGTATCGATCTATTCGGTGATGCCGAGACCATTAAAAATACCATTCGTCAAAACCACAAAGACCAGGCAAACACATATGCCGAGCGCTTTTCTATTCATCACACGCAAAACACCATCCTACAAACCGACAATCCGCTCTCCGCGCTAAGACATAAAAAAGATTCATCAACACATCTAGCTGTAGAACACGTTGCTAACGCACACGCAGATGCAGTAGTAAGCTGTGCCAATACCGGTGCTTTGGTTGCAATAAGCCGCTATAAGCTCAAGATGATAAAAGGTATAGAACGCATAAGCTTAATGGGAAGTTTTCCAACCTATCAAGAAGATCACGATGTATATATTAGTGA
Source organism: uncultured Coxiella sp. (assembly GCA_964008345.1). GTDB lineage: Bacteria > Pseudomonadota > Gammaproteobacteria > Comchoanobacterales > Comchoanobacteraceae > CACBGS01. Next base: position 1,852 of record CAXGBK010000107.1, on the reverse strand, counting down.
TATAGGTGCAACAGTCGATGCCAAAGCCAAGCACCTGGTTCAGTATGCTGAACTAGCAAGAGCCTATTTGTGTCCTAGGGATGCCGGTCAAAAACTACGGGTGGGAATTTTAAACAACGGGGTTGAACAGATCAAGGGTAATCAGCTAACCAAAGAAGCCTCTCAGCTGCTTTTAGCATGCGAAACTATCGATTTCAAAGGGTATGTTGAGGGCGATATGCTCTACTCTGGGGCATACGATTTAGTGGTGTGCGATGGTTTTGTTGGGAATGCGGTTTTAAAATCATGTGAAGGTGCTGCACGGTTTATCACACACACGATTAAGCAGGCTTTGGTATCGCATTGGCTAGGCTGGATCATAGCCTATCCATTTAAGTGGCTTATTCGTCATTTCGGAGCAAAACTAAACCCTGCTCGACGTAACGGGGCAATCGTTCTAGGGGTGCCAAAGGTTGTGATTAAAAGTCATGGAAACTCAGACAGCGTTGCTTTTGAAAATGCGCTGATCATAGCCTACAAAGCACTAAAAAACGATGTTACCAAACAGCTTGCTCTGCTAGCAGCAGCCAAAACAAATAAGACGCAAACGATAAGTTAGCATCAGCACTTGATCAACCAGCTTGTATCAAGTACAGTATAATGATGAGTAAGCTTAGCCTTAAAGACAAAATCACCATTATTCAGCGTGTGGTAACGATGATTACATCGCTGGTGTCGACACTTGCACTAGTGATGATTGCCTATCACCTCTCGTATGCCAAATCATTCCTGCTCAATGCGGCTTTTGGTGCCTTGGGTAAACAGGCTTTCGTACAAGCTTCCCCTATAAACCACCATATCAAGCACACAAGACAGCCTGAGTTTCACGCCATGCCTCCTGCCACACAAGCCAGTATGCATGCAAAACCACAAAAAGCTAATAGCACAGCGCCGCAGGTTTTAATGGCAGATAAGGCAAACATTGCAAAAGATGATTACATTTTACCCATAAAGGAAGCGGTCGAGAAAAAGTCAGTGGATGTTGTAAAAGGCCCGGCAAAAACACACATTGTTGAGATGCTAAACAATGCTAAAGACGGTGGTATTATGGTATATCAGCCTTCGGTTATCAAGATTCAGCCAGGTGATAGCATTCGTTTTAAGCCAACCAGCTATGGCCACAACGCACAGTCGCCAGAGTCTATAATTAAATCCAATGAGGCCATTCCAGAAGGTGCAAAGCCATGGAAAAGCCAGATGAGCAAAGAGCTCACTCTTACCTTCACTGTGCCCGGAATATACCTCTATGTTTGTAGCTATCATTACATCGTCGGTCATATCGGTTATATACAAGTAGGAGACGATACGCACAATCTAGATGCTGTCCGTAGAGCAGGCGCTTTGCTTAAGAAGAAAATGCTCAGTAATGGGCAGCGGGTAGACGAATATTTAGAAAAGTTACTAAAATAGGCTATACATAATTACTCAGCCATCTCGATCAACAGATTAAAGTGCATAAGGCTGTCATTTCTTAAGTACGGTACCCTTATTAGCCTTTTTCCCTGATTCGGCAGGTAAAAATTTTGAGCTGGCTCTAGCGGCTTTATAAGTCATTGCAGCAGCAGCTAGTGCCAAAAGGGGCTTTTTGTCGAGTAGCACAGGGGTTTTATCGCCGCTAAAAGATCGTGGTATTTTTCCAGGTCTTAAATAACTTGGATAGGATGCAATCGACAAGTGCGTAAGGTTGAGTAAAAAATGGAGCGCCATTGCGTTCACAATTGAGCCAGATTGTGTATAAGCCGATGCGTAGAAGTAACCAGCAAATGTAGATAGCAGAATCATAACAGGCCCATCAGTATAGTGTCCTATGCCA
>CAXGBK010000106.1:0-7363 GCA_964008345.1 uncultured Coxiella sp. | reverse complement strand
TACTCAGGCGAAGATGCTTGGATGTATATCTAAAACCGTCAAATCTTAGGCCTTAATTCTTTTGGGATATTGTATGCTCGCACGGCGGAGGTCTTTTTTTTAAAGAGTCGCCATACCTCTGTGAAAACCGGCCTTTCCCAGTGCTGCCATCTCGGCTGGGCTGTAACGTGGTACAGCACCCAAAGACCATCCCCACCCACTTTAAAAAAACACTCTTGTACCAATAAACGCAGCTCCATCCTCAATGCTATAAGCTTATGATGAACGGTTTTTGGTATGGTATTAGCTGGAATAAGACTCCCCGTAGATAAATTTTTCAGAAAAACTCGATCTTTTACTAACAAGCAAAGCATGGCTGTCCCTTTATTGTAAGCAATGTGCATGGCGCCATTGTTTCGACCTAAACGAAAATCTTCCTGACCTGTACATGACCCGGTAATAACTGTGTCGTATGCCGATCTGTGATCCTTACTCGTTGAAAATTCCCATAATGGCACCCTAAGACCAAGTTGCTTAGCTTGATGATACACCTGTGGAAAGGATAAGAACTCAGGACACAGCATATGATGATGCAGCGGATTAACAACCTGATCGAAGTTTTGTAGTAGATCTAGCCACCAAGCCTGCCAAGCCAACGCTAGGTAGTCCTCGTCTACACTTTTTTCTTTTTGCTTTCCATGCGCGACAAAATGATCAAAACATAATATCCCTGAAACACCAGACCAGTCTATGATTAACCCTTGATTCAATACACATTGGGCAAAGCCTTTTTTTTGGTCTATCACCCCACCTTCTAGCAAATCCCTCCACGTTAGGGCAATTAGAAAAAAGCCTGCTTCACTCGCAGTTTCATGCCAAATAATCCGATCTTCTTTAGCTATCCCAACGGCCACAATATTACGACACATACCCCTTCCCGTACTTTGAAAGACCTAAAAAATCTAGCGCTAAAGTTTGATACTGTCACTACCGGAAAACCTTCACTGTTGACATAATGTGCATGGCGCCATTATTTCGACCTAAACGAAAATCTTCCTGACCTGTATATGACCCGGTAATAACTGTGTCGTATGTCACTTTATGATCCTTACTCGTTGAAAAATCTCATAATGGCACCCTAAGACCAAGTTGCCTAGCTTGATGATACACCTGTGGAAATGATAAGAACTCAGGACACAGCATATGATGATGCAGCGGATTGACAACCTGATCGAGGTCTTGTAATAAATCTAACCACCAAGCAAGATTGCCAGTGATATCAGAACACCATTCACACTTAATTTGTTGATTTTTATTTACTTTTCATGAAATGTGTGCTATAGTTTGGTTTAATAATAAAAATTATCGATAATAATTAATGCCAAATTCCAAAGCAAAAAGTCGCACTGCAGTAAAAATAATCAATGCCTCCGCAGAATCCTTCACCTACTTTTTAAACCAGTTAGTGGCAAATAGATTACATTTGCTAATGAATTATTTTTTTGTCAACTTTGGGAAAGGCATTAAGGCCACCTTATCTTTTTCTCGCGATGAATTCACCAATTTCTGTCACATTAAGCTAAGCAAAAGCGGCAAGCTTATAATCGTGGCCATCAATAAAGCCTTTGCTTATCTATGCGATAATCTTGGGATAACCAAACAACACCTTGAAAGCACTCAACTCATCGAAGTGAATGGCACAGGGGTAAGGGACAAAGAATTCAACTTTGACGAAATTTCTACTGTATTTGCAAATTTACCCACCCTGGTTGATTATCCTAGAGCCATTTCAAGGCAAAAACCTGCTGCCTATGTGTGCCCCCATGATGAAAACAGCCGGTCAATGGCAGACCAACTTAGCGAAAATACCGCTCCCCGATCCAGCCAATACCAATTATTTGCACCTTTCGACCACTCTACACTAACTGCAAACAACCGTCTATCGACAGGTGTTGCCGTATCCAACTCAAACCAATACCAACTGCTTGGACCTTGTAGTGACTCTACAGTAACTACTAAAAACTGCCTACCCGCAGCTACCTTAGCCACTGAAACTGCAACATCCACCCTTAGCCAGCACCCACTAACCAGGCCCGGCGGTTCTGTGCAAACCACTGCAAAAACAGACATGTCTTTATTTTCAACACTGATGAACCTTGATAACCACTCTCTCCCAGCCACTCTGCCGAGTGCAGCGTTGCCATTGCGAGACCTATCTTCAAATAGCCGTCACAATTCCAACAGCAATCACAACTTCAGCGCTGACAGGAGTACTGCAACCACAGCCTTTACTTTTGGAATAAGCATTGACTACTAAAAGTTAAGAAAATACCGTACCTCTGGCCACAAGACTCAATGCCTTTTAAGCCCATAAAAATATAAGGCTAGGCACCACTGTAAACGACCTACTTTTACGCAAACGTAACCCTTGCTTTGACAATCAACATCGCACCAGTAGCCAATCTCATATGAGTCTTGGGTAACATCGCTACGACCGTTATCACCACTTGCTGTAATTATTTTATTATCTTCTTTGTGGATGACAACCATAGGAAAATCTACTACTGCAATAGATTCACAAGCAGATACACTACGCTGCACAAAATCACGTGTTGCTTCAATGCTTAGATCTTTGACCTATGGCTGCCTCTATTGCAAAACCTATAATGAATTATTTGCCGCTATGCTTCATGGGTAATCTCCTAGCTGCACAGGCCTAATGAGCAGTCTTGGGAGTTTCTATTTTCTGCAATTTGTAAATTTTATTCATCAAATATAATATCCACCGTACCATTAGCGGCATTAAGGGTTACAGTCTGCCCAAGATGCAATACTGCTCGACTATTAAAGTGCCCATAAGGGAAGTTGTTTATGCAGGAAATATTTATTTTTCTGCAACAATCCGTAATTACATCACCTGATGAACCATCCCGATCTGGATGAATTTTAGAACAACCGTTGTTAAAATTCCCGATAATCACGACTAAGTCATTTTTTAGAAAAACAATCTTTCTATTACGTCAATTCCCTCTAAGACTGCACTGGTTCACGCCGGTCATTGTGTTTGACTATTCATTCGAAATCAAGCAAGCTCGTTCCGGTGATTTCAAAACACCGAATTTCACTTAATTATCTGACTTTTATTTACTTTTTTGTTAGGCATGTGTTATAATATGATTTGATAATCAAAATAGCGATGAACAACTATGCCACATCCCAAAGAAAAAGACTGCACTGCAGCAAAAATAATTAACGCCTCCGCAGAATCCTTCACCTACTTTTTAAACCAGCTAGTGGCAAATAGATTACATTTGCAGATGAATTACTTTTCCCTCAACTTCATGAATGGCTGCAAGGCCACCTTATCTTTTTTTTACAATGACCCGACTTATTTTTGCAAAATCAAGCTAAATAAGGTCGGCCAACTTCAGCGTCGACCAAAAATCGTAGCCATACATAAAGCCTTTGCTTACCTCTGTGAGAATCTTGGGATAACCCCCAAACACCTTGAAAGCGCTAAAATTATCAAGATAAAGGGCGTAGGCGTTAAAAATAACGAATATAATGTCGAAGAAATTGCTTCACTTTTTGCAAACTTACCTACTCTGATTGATTTCCCTAGAGCTATTTCAAGACAAGAACCTGCCATCTCTGAGTGCAACGATGATAAGCATAGCCCAGCCATGGCGAACCAACTTAGGGAGAATGTAGTCGCATTATCAAGCCCATACCAATTGTTTGGACCCTTGGGTGACTCTGCATTAACCGCTCAAAACCGTTTACCCACACCCGCATTGCCCACAGGTGCTACTGCATCCAACTCAAGCCCATACCAATTGTTTGGCCCCATGGATGACTATACAGTAACAGCGCAAAACCACCTACCCATAGTTGCCTTAGCAAATGCAATGCCCACACCCATTCAGCCACCACTAACTCGATCCGGTGGCTCTGTGCAAACCAGCGCAAATACAGATACGTCTTTATTTTCAACACCGATAAATATTGACAACTTTTCCGCCCCAACCACTCAGCCGAGTGCAGCATTGCCACTGCGAGACCCGTCTTCAAATTGCCGTAACAACTCCAGCACTGACAGCAATACTATAACCACAGCCTTTACTTTTGGAATGAACATTTAGCAAAGCCTTTTTTCTGATCTAGCAGCCCCCTCCATGTTAGAGCGATTAGAAAAAAGCCGGCTTCACTCGCAGTTTCCTGCCAAATAGACAGATACTCTTTAGCTATTCCAATGGCCACAATATTACAACACATACCCCTCCCCATACTTTGAAAACCCAAAAAATCTAGCGTTAAAGTTTGCTACTGTCACTACCGGAAAACCTTCACTGTTGACATAACGTCTATTTAAAGCTAATATGATTTGTTATCTATTTTGGATCAGATGTGATTGAATTTATGTTGTACAAATTTTTTGTGTTTTGCTCTGCATTCCTTCTTAACAGTAGCCTGTATGCAGTAACAGGGGCTTTTGTTTCGAATTTCTTGAGTCTGACCTAGAAGAGGCCTACTTAGTTCGTTTTTTTGTAGCATTCTACTATGTCTTTTTGCATCCATTCATTGGGCGCACTCTCTCTACTTAACGCGTTCTTTAATCTAAGAACAGCTATCTCAAGCCCCAATATTTTAATAAGGCATTACTGATGGCGAAGTCTGTTCGCTCGTAGTACGAATAACCAGGGGAAGGATTCGCCTCAAGTAACCAGTATTCACCAGCCTTCTCAATCAAATCAATACCCGCAAACGGCAGACATAATTGTTGACTAATCCTCCTACACGCCTGTTTAACCCTTTCTGGCAAAATACACATCTTTTTTACCACATTCTTATCATAGCGATAGTCCACTTCTTGACTGTAACAGCGTAGCGCAAAGCAGTCCCTGCCAACTACATGCACCCGTATATTATCACCTACGATCCGCTCCTGCCTTAGAACCGGCTCACATCCAACCATTTCCTGAGACCGATATTCCGATTCCGACTTAACAATCGATCTAACGCCGCATATCGATTTAATAACCCAGCGCCCTACCTCTTTAGGTTTTTTTGCCACCTCCATGGTTAACTCTGACTCAGGCTTTTTTAAACAACCTGCCTCCGTGATACGCAACTGATAGGGCTTACTAAAGTTACTTAACCCATTTTCTGGCCGATTCAATACACATGGGTAGATACTATTCATTAAAAAACGACAGAATATATGCATATCCTTCTTAGTAGCGGATCCATAAGCCTCCTCTTCATGTGATAACAGCCTATTCCACACCCCTGTTACATCCTGATGCCAAACTCGACCAACGCCTTCTATTACCCAACCACCTCTATCTAGATCAACGCCTTGACCAAATTCGCTTTGATCAATAAATATCACAGGCTTTTTTAAACGCATACCTTTTAAAAACTGCGCAAAAAACCGAATTACAACATCTGCTTTTAACCCAACTATCAGCACTACCATTGTAAAACCCCACCTTCATTCTGCAACCAGATGGTATTCGTGTCATCCTTTCCATCCTTACCATCTTTACTAAATGACTTGTCACTTTCTTCTATCCACAGCCATGAAACCAACCCTTGACACATATTTACTTCAGCTTTTTGCATATTCTACCCCCTAGACCTAACCTTGAACCACTTTACCATTGAGTACGACACCCTTTATAACAGACCCAGACTGCAAAATAACTCTGCCCTCCGCCCCCTTAAAAACGACATCTCCTTGCACCTGGCTACCATTTTTTATTCGGACACAGCAGTCACCTCCATCCTGGATATGACAGATAACATCCTGGACACGTGTAGCATCCAAATCAACTTGTTCACTCCATACAGATAGCGTTTTAGCAAACCGACTATTTCGAATATCTGCCACCCCGTATAAGCGCGCCAGCCCCGATACTTGTATATCATCCAAGACAGCCTGGCCATAGAGATCCAAGCTACCCATTTTTGTCTTGTGCGCATACACTTGCCCCTTAACCAAACAATTTCCGGTGATGTTCATATTATTAAAGTGAATCATGCCACTTGCGTTTATATGCGAAACCTCTTTATCTTCGCACCATGTTTGACCACTACGCTTTTGACACAATCTAGCCCCACTACGATTGGCATAGCCATGCGAACTTAGCAATACTCCTGCCAAGATGTAATAACACCAATTAACATTTACTTTTTTCATTTACAGCTCCTTAATTCAGACGACCCTAATGTATTGGACTAAAGAACCTATGCCAATACGGTTTTTTATAACCCAATGCCGCACTGTAAACCTTGAGAGCACCAAGCAAATTCCTATAAAATTCATTATATTCAACAACAAATTAATAATCATGCAATCTATTTTAACGACCGCTTACCTACAATCCGGCATGTGCTCATCTCAGACACTTTTTACACACTCGACAAGTAGCATGTTCTCTCATCAAAATGGCAACACCTCTCAGAATCATTCTACACTTTCGACAACTGGCACACACTCTCATCCAAATGGCATCATCCATTACTCTCCTGAATTACAAACACATATTGAAGAGGTTTTAACAAAACAAGGAGGATATGGAAGATTTTGTTTTTTTATGCTTGGCGCGGAATCATCATCTTCTGCGGAATTTGCCCAATATAAAAGTGAAATAAAGGCGTTCTTCCAAGGACCTGCACGTAGAGAAAGTGAACTTCTACTTCCGTGGTACCTAGTGTTAAGCCGAGCACTTAAGCAAGAAGGAATACACAAAGACAAACTTATTAACATTATCAGAGCAAGATATTCTATTTCTCACAGACACCTACTCTACAGCTCATCTGTCATGAGTGCATTTTTCGATTTAGGCACTTATTTTGATCCAAGTATGGGTTGCACAATACTTGATGACAATCTTATGCACGACATTTCTGAAGAATTTAATGCCAGGTGTAAACCATTTCTTTCAGCTCAGCGTGATACTACACCACAAGGGGCGACAGAAGATCGTGCGACAATTGATGATTTACATGATAACCTCGTGCCCCCAGTACGACAGCAAGGGACTTTTATGAGCAAGATGCCATTAGCACGACGCATACGGCAAGAAGAAACCGAACAGCTTGCTCGCGAACGTGCGGACCAAGAACGCCTTGATCGTCTTTTTGCCGAGCGTCTACAACTCGAGGAAAATCAAGGGCCGCAACAACCTTCATAATCTGATATCTATCACCCTTAACCGAAAAATACGCGTTGCCCTACAAGCATTCATGCAGGGCAACTTATCATCTTCTCTACATCCAGAATGCATGACGAATATCGACCGCTGTGCTACACCCCCGTACTTTATTAAATTACTATTTCGTGATATAATTATTTTTAATTTTTTACGATAAGGCTAGT
>CAXGBK010000105.1:0-4350 GCA_964008345.1 uncultured Coxiella sp. | reverse complement strand
TTAGCTGCTTCTTTAGTTCCTTCAGCTTCTGTACCAGTCTTAGCTGCTTCTTTAGTTACTTCAGCTTCTGTACCAGTCTTAGCTGCTTCTTTAGTTCCTTCAGCTTTCTTAGCTTTATTAGCTGCTATTTTCAATTCAACAGCTTTAACATCTCTGCGTGTTTTTGCAATTTCAGCTTTTGGATCTTTTTTCTCTTTGTACCAGTAGCTCAGCGCGGTTCTTGTTACGGTTCCAAGTACGGCATATCCTGCTAGTATTTTAGCTGCAAGACCTAATCCGCCCGGTACTGCAAACACACCCTTTGTGGCAATCTCCTCTGCTAATGTTTTTGAAGCCTTTACTGTAAATGCAACTGCAAGTGCACCTGCTAAAGCGATAGCTGCTTTACCTGAGTAACGTCCTGTGGCCAAATTGTATCCAAATTTTTTCATGCCTTTCCATGCATTTTGGGCACCGTTCCATACTCTACGTAAAAATCCTGGATTTTTTAGATTTGCAAGTTTTTTCTTAGCAAGGTGTAGTTTTGTTCGTGAAGCGATTTGAATACCCCTCTTAAGAGCAGCTTTTTCAATTATTTCGTAGATCTTCTTGTATTCTTCCTTACCTTCTGTTGCCATTTCAGAATGAAGTTTACCTAGTGTTTTGATTTCTTTGTGATCATCTGTGAAAGTCTTTAGCTTCTCTTTATCTTGATCATTTAACATTTCAGCAAGTTTGCTTAGCTCTATTTGTAATAGTTCTTTAGCATTGTTTTCGTTTAGTGTAGTCATAAGTTTCTCCTATAGTTTTTTATAACACGAGGCGTATTATACATACATGCGAGCTATTGCAAATTAAATTGAACTTAATAACCCTTTTTATTAGCAATAATCATTGTTTATGGTAAGGACTTTATTATAAAATCCTGAATTCTTCCTGAAAGCGTGGGCTACATCATCTTAAGGAAATATTTTTATCAAAAAAAACACATTATACATTAAAAAAGTATTGATTTAATATCATATTTAAGTACAATATAACGCTATATTCAGTATAATTAATTAGGGAGATCCTTATGAGAATCCTTCTAGTAGAAGACGATCGCCTTCTTGGCGAAGGCATTGTTGCAGGCCTTAAACAGCACAAATATTCTGTCGAATGGCTATCGGATGGCCAATCAGCATTACAACTACTAACGGTTCAATCTGCTTCAGAATCATTTGATGCTATCATACTCGACCTTGGACTACCAAAAAAATCGGGGCTTGAGATTCTAAAAACTCTACGAGACAACAACATTCAAACACCCATTCTTATTCTTACTGCACGTGATAGTATCCAAGATAAAGTTAATGGTCTTGATCTAGGTGCCGATGACTATATCATTAAACCTTTTGATTTAGCTGAGCTGTGTGCAAGATTGCGATCTATTATTCGACGTGGCACTTCTGGCACAGGTACGCCTACATTAAAACTTGGAAAAATCACTATCGATCCTGCTGCGCACAAAATATTTGTTGACGGCAAGATCGTGGAATTTTCACGTAGAGAATTTACCCTACTTAGTAAATTGATCGAGCAAACAGGTCGTGTTGTGACGCGTGATATTCTTTCTCAAACACTTTATGGCTGGGGAGATGATGTAGATAGTAATGCTATCGAAGTACATATTCACCATATCCGTAAGAAAATCGGAACAAGTATTCAAATTAAAACGATTCGTGGAATAGGTTACATCGCTGAGGCTGCCGCTCTTACGGAAACTGCATGAATCAATCCATAAAACGCTATCTGCTCGCCAACTTACTCGTTGGCGTGCAGTTTGCCACCTTGCTAGCCATTCTTAGCAATCTTTATCTTGGCTACAAGAGTATTCGACCACACCTAGATGCGCAAATGGTGGTCATGGCCTACAGTATCAATGTCTTTCTCTCTGAGGACATCAATAACGAAATCATTCTTAACAAATTACACCAAAAAACCGCCGAATACGTTTTTGCTATTCAAGATCTCCCCTACGACAATAAGGACTATCTCGATGCACTGCACACTTCTTTAGATAATATCCAATTTCGTGTCTACGACACAGGCGATAAGCTAATTGCAGCATCTCCAAGGGCGCCGGATATTGAAAAAATACACACCACGGGTTTTTTCAAAATCATCCATCAAGGTCAGGAATGGCGTGTTTTTAATCTTCGTAATAATAATGGTGAGCGTATTGTTATCATGCAACCACATAAAACAAGGTTGTTTATCGAAAAAAATGCAAACTTACAAGCCATCATGGTTATATTACTAACCATTCCTCCACTGGGCCTATTTATTTGGATTATCATTGGTAGAAGTTTACAAAGCTTAACCCAAACCAGTTATGAAATTCGTCAGCGTGCGCATAATAATCTTGAACCCATTGCAACCCATGCCATCCCTGTCGAAATACTACCTATTATACACGAGCTTAACAATTTATTTACGCGCTTACATGATAACTTTCAAAGAGAAAAACGCTTTGCTGGAGATGCTGCTCATGAATTAAAGACACCACTGGCCGCCCTTAAAACTCACGCTCAGGTTGCTGAGCAAATGACAGACCTTAAAGCTATGCAAGCTGAGCTTAAAAAAGTCATTGAAGGTGTGGACCGCGCATCGCATACAGTTGATCAATTGCTCATTTTATCTCGCATGATGCCTGATGCCTATACACAAAAGCATACAGCTGTCGTTCTAGCTGATGTGGTTACTACCTGCGTGGCGCAACTGGCCCCAAAGGCTCTGAAAAAAGATATTACTATTTCTTTTCAGGACCTCTCATCTTCTGCATATATACTTGGTCACCATGTAGCTATTGAGATCATGGTACGTAATATCGTTGATAACGCCATTCGATACTGTGGTGGAAAATGCAAGATTGAAGTTTTGGTTGAACAAAGAGCCGATAGCGTTTGTTGTCAAGTCACAGACGAAGGCCCTGGTATACCGGAAAACATCCTAAATCGCGTTTTTGAGCGTTTTTACCGCATTGTGGGCAGCCAGGAAAATGGCAGTGGCTTGGGATTAAATATCGTTCAGCATATTGCCGCTTTGCACGACGCCAAAGTTCTCCTTAAAAATCGGGAAGATCAAAACGGGCTATCTGTCTCTATTATTTTCCCATTACATATTCCCAAGCTTGATCCATAGTCTTTTTTTTATTTTCTATTAGCACTATACTATCCATATGGATGACACACTAGCGATTGCTTACTTAGAAAAACACGGAATAGAAACCAAACTTACAGATATCGACCATCGATTCACTGTTATAACTCCTAATAGCGGCACGTCAAAACAAATATTAAGGGTTTGGCATGCTTCAAAGGCACATCAAAACACGCTTGCACCTGAAGCCCTGACATTAACACAGTGGATTGTTAATACCTACAGCCAATCTACATCTAGGCAGTGCTCTATACTACCGTTTTGGCAGCAACAACTTTTATGGCGAAAATGCATTTTATTACTACAGCCTAACCTTGATGCACAGGAGGCTAATTTTTTAGCTAAGCAATACCATAGAATCTACCAAAATGATCATCTGACGACTGTAACGCAGGATACCAACTACCTCTCCTGTCTTTCACTTTATCATAAAAGCTGCTTAGACTATAACTTAATCGACAGTATAGCGCTTTTACGTGCACATCAAAACTGGCTAAACCGGCAAGAGTCTAAACTTCTTTTCCATGGCTTTGGTATTTTATCAACCAGCGTTAAGCTGCTCTGGCAGTCTATTGATCCAATTTATTACTTAGCTTCCTTCGCAACTGTCGATACTTCGTACCGAAAATACCCGCATACATCTTCACAATACGAAGCTGTTTCATTGTCTATACGCGCGGTGCGAGCGCGTGACCCTAATGCCGATCACTTAATTATTTGTCATGAGCCGCAAGCGCTTGATCGCTTATCCCATACCCTCAAGCAAGTTTGCTATCCAGAGGATAGTGTTCAGCTATTAACCGCCTCCAGTGCCATTAAACGCATGCAGCCATCTTATCTTACCTCTGAGATTTTCATTCAGTCGTGCATAGATTTTCTAACAAGCCTCGCGCAAAAAAACCTGCCTTCACTTATTACCAGCACATCACACCCACTGTTTGCCATAGAAGGCGCGTCAAAAACGTTTTACCATACCCTTCAGACCTTGCCTGTCTTTACCGATCTAAGTGTATGGACAAACTATGGCAACCAATACTTTAGCGACCAACCTTGTTGGCTACTTTATAAAAAATTCGTTCATTATTTGTTTACTATCCCTATCCCATCATCACTAACCTGGCACCAGTGGGCTGATTGGATACAGCAGCATCTACAAGATATTATCATAGA
>CAXGBK010000104.1:0-10064 GCA_964008345.1 uncultured Coxiella sp. | reverse complement strand
TCATTATCAAGGAACAACCATGGAAATCATCATTACCGCCGAACCTCGACATCAAACCAAAAGACACAACTGCAAAAGAATGCGTCAATCCGGACAATTGCCAGCAAACCTATATGGTGAAGCAAAAGCACCTGAATCTATAATACTCCCCTTAAAAACTGTAGAAAACATCAGACGACATACGACCTTACGCGGAAACATTATCACCATTATGCTTAACAACACCCAACAACGTGCCCTGATAAAAAACACACAGGAACACCCTCTCACACAAGACCTATTACACATAGACTTGCAGAGAGTACACGCATCGCATACAATCGAAGCAGACGTAAATATTGCATTCCATGGCACCGATGAAGCACCGGCCAAAAAAGAAGGAGGAGAAATCGTGCATTGTATCACCCAACTCAGCATCACATGCAAACCCATAGATTTGCCGAAAAACCTGCCTGTTGATACTAGCCAAATGCATATTAATGACACCCTTCATCTGGATGATATAACTCTACCAAAAGGCGTCTGTCTGAAAACACCTGCATCAGAAACACACAACCCTCCCATCGTTGCATTTCGACCCCCTAAAAAACAAAAAGACATCGACACAACACTAAGACCCCTAAAAGACGATAACGAGACCACAACAGAGGAATCTCACAATGAGCAGCCCGATTAAACTCATCACAGGACTAGGCAACTACGAAGAAAAATACTTTAACACACGCCACAATGTTGGCTTTATGTGGCTGGATCATCTCGCAGAAAACCACGCATTGACATGGCATAAAAACCAACATGGGACAGGCCTGATCACCAAGTGGACACATCAGAATGAAAAGATCATTCTCTTCAAGCCCGGTCTACTGATGAATATCAATGGCGGCCCCATACAACAATGTGCGCATTATCACCGTATAGAACCTGAGAACATCCTCGTTGTTTACGATGAACTTGACTTAACCGTTGGGCAAATAAAACTCAAACAAAATGGCGGTCATAATGGGCACAATGGCGTTCGTGATATCCAACATCATCTGCAAAACAAAAATTTTTACAAATTACGTATCGGCATAGACCGCCCAAGTCGTGAATCGGTAAGCAATTATGTTTTAGGAAAACCCAATGCAACCGATACCGAAAAATTAAAAAAAACCATTGCCTTTAGTGTAAAAAACCTTTACTACTTGCTAAAAAATCAGGAAAATACATACCATCAAAAGTTGGCCTTGTGGTCAAAAGACAACGAAGAATAGGAGATCCCATGGGATTTAAATGTGGCATCGTCGGCTTGCCCAACGTCGGCAAATCAACAACATTCAACGCACTGACTGCAGCAAATATCGATGCACAAAACTATCCTTTTTGCACCATCGAACCGAATATTGGGATGGTAGAAGTTCCCGATCCAAGGCTAGAATCGATTGCAAAAATCGCATCCAGTGCCAAAACCATTCCAACTTTTATGGAATTTGTTGATATAGCAGGTTTGGTTGCCGGTGCCAGTAAAGGGGAAGGACTTGGCAACCAGTTTCTCGGCCACATACGGGGAGTCCATGCAATAGGACACGTTGTACGCTGCTTCCAAGATGACAACATCACACATGTAAATGGTAAAATAGACCCTCTTGCAGACATCGAAACCATTGAAACCGAACTGGCATTAGCAGACATACAAACATTAGAAAAAGCACTACAAAAATGCCAAAAGTTAATCAAAGCGGGAAACCAAGACGCCAAAAAAGACGCTAAAAACATCCAAATCATCATCGATACGTTATCTAATCAATCCCCTCTGCAACCGCTGCTCGAAGACAAGGATATACAAGCAATCTGTGCCAACTATCAACTTATCAGTGCAAAACCCACTTTTTTCATCGCCAACATCCCTGAAGACATCACCAAAGCCTCACCTTACCTCGAACAAGTCCAAAGCTATGCGAAGACAAAACAAGCCCCTATCGTCACCATCAGTGCCGCAATCGAAGCAGAACTAGCGAGTCTCGATAACGAAGAACGCATGGATTACCTTAGTAGCCTCGGCATGGAAGAACCTGGATTAAATAACGTTATACGAACTGGCCACACCATGCTAGGACTATCTACATTTTTTACCGCAGGCCCAAAAGAAACACGAGCTTGGACGATTAAAAATCAGGCCAAAGCCCCTGAAGCAGCAGGTGTCATCCATACGGATTTTGAAAAAAACTTTATCCGCGCAGAGGTTATTAAATACCAAGACTACATAGACCATAAAGGGGAACAAGGCGCTAAACAAGCTGGCGTCTGGCATCTTGAAGGAAAAGACTACCAAGTAGAAGACGGCGATATTCTTGTAATCCGTGCCAATGCCTAAAACTGCCTGGTATATTCGATCTTATCTAGATGATGGCAAAAAAAGCAAAAATTTTGCCCCGACGTGATGGGCATTGTCTGCTAATTGCCCGATCATTTCCAAAATCTTATACATAAAGATCGCGTCAATAGGGGACATTTCAGACTCAATACCCAGCAACTCCTCTCTTAGTTCTATTTGCCTTTCATCATTAGCATGCTCCAGAACATCGATGTCCTCAATCATTTTCTCCACCAACTTAACTTTATTCTGTGAAAAACTACCTTTGAGCAATTTTTCTAATTCAGCGACAATATGTTTTGCCTGTAAACAAGCATCAATGGCCGATCTGATAAATTCAGTTAACAAAGAATGTACCGACTTTGGAAAAACAATTCTTCGGCCATACGTTATCCCTGAAATATCTTTAGCTTGATTCGCGATACTATCCTGAGACCGCACAAGAGCAAGTAAATCGGCACGAGCAACCGGTAAAAAAATGTCTCTATGCATGCGAAGAAAAATCTTCTTTTTAACCACATCCGCATCCGCTTCTTTTAGCGCGATAACTTTTCTCAACTCTTGAACTTTCTCCCAATCCTCTTGCATAACAGCCACAAAAAAAGCTTCCAAATGCTCGGTTGCGCTAAGAACTTCCTTCATATGATCCGATAACAAACCAAATGGAGATGATGAAAAAACATTAAATATTGAAGACATATTTCCCCTACTATACGCTTATACGTAGTGCCATAATAGCAAAACTCAAAAACAATATCAGCAATAATGCTAATATGCCTAAAAAAAACATGGATTTATTAACATTATGCCATGAAAAAGATTCTGGATTACGGCGAATTTGCCCATATAAAAGCCCCGCAGCCACCAGCGCAACAATCCAATACGCCCATTGTTGGTCTAACATACATAAGCCTCCATCTTTTGAATTTTATGAATATGCAACAAATCGGAAACCGGCTGCATCGACGCACCCTCTCCATGAATCATCAGCACCATATCCCCTTCTAATACGATCTTCTCTTCCCACAATTTTTTCACAACCGCCACGAGGGGCCGAACATCTGCCATTTCCGATTCATCCAAAAAACGTGTTGGATACACATCTCTAAACAGCGCCATTTTAGCCCTTACACGTGAACTTTGTGTAAAGGCATAAATAGGAATACCACTACAAATACGCGATAACCAGCAAGGGGACGTCCCGGTCAGCGTCAAAGCAACAATACACTTCACATCTAAAGTATTAGCTAAAGAAACAGCTGCATAAGCTACAGCCTGACGAGAAGACACATAATCGTATCGCTCAATATAACTAGGCCTATGCATATTAGGATGCTGCTCAATACGTTTACAGATAGCATCGACATGCTTCACCACGGCAATGGGATGGTCACCACAAGCCGTTTCTGCAGATAACATCACCGCATCGGTACCATCTAAAATGGCATTGGCTACATCTGAAACCTCAGCACGGGTTGGCATGGGACTTGTAATCATCGACTCCATCATATGGGTTGCGACAATGACTGGCTTTGCCATCTCATTACCTTTCTTAATAATATACTTTTGCAGCACTGGGACCTCGGCATCACCCACCTCGAGTGCTAAATCCCCACGTGCCACCATCACCATATCAGACACGGCAATAATATCATTCAGACAATCCATCGCATCCTTTCGCTCAATCTTAGCAATCAACCCTACACTAGGGTCGATACCATCCACAAACTGGCGAACGGCCAATAAATCATCCGCACTAGCCGGAAAAGAAACAGCGATATAATCCACACCAATTTCACAAGACTTCCTAGCATCATCCTGGTCTTTTGAAGTAAAGGCAGCCATATGCACCCCGCCCCCAGAGATATTAATACCTTTACGATCAGATAGTACACCCTCTGTTAACACGGTGGTATAAATTTTCCGGTCTGTACAAGCGGTAACTTTCAAATGCATTTTGCCATCATCCAATAACAAAACCGTGCCGGTTGTAGATCCTTGTATTAAAGCTTCACAATCAAACCAAACCGATTTCTCTGTCCCGGCATCTTTAGGACAATCCAAATCCAAAATAAAGGTATCTCCCTCATTCAAAGTAACCTTCTGATCAACAAAACAACCTAAACGCATTTTAGGGCCCTGTAAATCAGCAAAAATAGCCACTTCCTTACCCAAGGCCTCACGAGCACTACGTGCCATACGAATCCTATGGCAAGATTGATCTAAATTCCCATGAGACATATTGATACGAAACGCATCTACCCCAGCTTCTAACAGCTGATGTAAAACTTGTTCATCATCCGTACTAGGGCCCAAGGTAACCACAATTTTAGTTCGCCTCAACATAAGCCTTCTCCAATATTTTACTAACAGGCGTTCCACCATGCACTAAAACATACAAAAAAGCACCTCCTCCCGTACTAGCATGAGAAAAACCGCCCACACCAGATCGATCTAAACAAGCGATTGTATCACCACCACCTACCAAGGTAAAAGCAGAAAGAGAAGCAATCTTCTCAGCTACCGACTTAGATCCAAGCAAACCAAACGTATACTCATACTGACCCATAGGACCATTCCAGTACACACTTCGCGCTTCATCTAAAACCGATTTATACAATGCAATCGTTTTTGGCCCAATATCTACAACACAGTCATGTGGCTTTAAGTCGCCCACATCCACAAATCGTGAAAATTCCGACGCTACTTTACCATGTGTAACCGCAACATCTACTGGCATCAAAAGCCGAACACCTCTTTGACGACAAAGATCCATTATCGTCTGAATATGATCTAACTGATCGTATTCTACCCATGATGTCCCCAAATTAAAACCACAACGATGCAAGGCCGTATTAGCAAGACCTCCGCCCAAACATAGACAGTCTACCTGTTGAACCAAATGCTCTATCAACGCTAATTTAGTACAAAGCTTTTTACCGCCTAAAACAGCAACCCTTGGCCTTTTTGTTTGTTCAAAAGACCTAATAGATGTCAACTCATTAAGATGGTGTATACCAAGACAAACCCTTTTTGCCTGCTCAACGATCCCTAGCGTCGAAGCATGCGCACGATGCGAACAGGCAAAAGCCTCCATGACCACCAAATTCACCCCATCTAACATTTTTACCACTAATGCCTTATCATTCTCAAGCTCTCCTCGTAAAAACCTAGTATTTTCCGCCAACGCAATACAGCCAGGCGCTAAGTAGGTTTTTTGATAAGGCCATTTTGATAAAAATGTTACCGGTTTCTGTAACAGAGCTGATAGCACCGGAACCAACCTACTAAAAGAATAGCGCTCCTGCCAAACCCCAGCCTTTGGCCTACCTAAATGCGATACCAAAATCAAGGAACACCCTGTAGATACTAATTTCTTAATAACAGGGATCATCGAGTATAGTCTTTCATTAAGGATGAACTGTCCGTCAGAACCTATTGGGAGATTAAAGTCCACACGCAATAAAACGGTATCGTTTCCAGATAATAAAGCAATATAGTCCTCAAACCGCAGCATGCTCACTCTTCTCAGGCATAACATGTAAGATTGTATACTGCTGCTGAACAACATCTAATAAACGGTTAGCAAAACCCCATTCATTGTCATACCAAATAACCAATTTTATCATTTCCCCGACAACATCCAACAAAGTCATATCTACCACCGCAGAAGCTATATGGTGATTAAAGTCACAAGACACCAAAAGTGCATCAGACACAGCAAGTATACCTTTTTTATCTGTACTGGCAGCTTGTATCAGATGCTTCTTTAACAATTCTTTCGAGGGCAATGTACGAACACGCAAAGCAAGATCCACTACCGAAACATTTGCAGTCGGCACCCGAAGCGCATAACCTTTCAACTTCCCCTCCAAAGATGGAATAACCTTCCCTATCCCGTCGGCTGCACCGGTTTTGGTTGGAATAATAGAACCACATGCAGCCCTTGCTCGGCGCAAATCTTTATGATGACTGTCCACCAAACACTGATCGTTGGTATAGGCATGAACGGTGGTCATAAAACCTTCCTCTACACCAAATTGATC
This sequence comes from uncultured Coxiella sp., assembly GCA_964008345.1. Taxonomy (GTDB): domain Bacteria; phylum Pseudomonadota; class Gammaproteobacteria; order Comchoanobacterales; family Comchoanobacteraceae; genus CACBGS01. The sequence continues at coordinate 3,665 of CAXGBK010000104.1, read as the reverse complement.
ATGCATAATTTGCAAAACAGGCGCAATAGCATTGGTTGTACAAGAACCGATTGAATACACCTCTGGCAAATCGGGCAACACATGCTCATTGACACCCAACACACAAGTAGCCACGCCCTCTCCACCTGGAGAAGCCAATACAACACGCTTCGCACCACTATCTATATGTTTAGTAAGATCCTCTTTATTTTTGAAACACCCGGTACACTCCAAAACATAGTCGACGCCAAGTGCCCCCCAGTCAAGCGCACTCGGGTCACGAGAAGCACGCAGTTCAATAGATGTCCCAGCAACCACCAGACAGCGACCATCATAATCGATCGGCGCATGAAAAGGACCGTGCACTGAATCATAACGCAATAGATGTATGAGCGTATCAATATCATGAGGATCATTGATCGCAATCAATTCCAAATCCGGGAAACGCGCACGATTTTCAAAGTACGCCCGCAATACCAAACGACCTATTCGTCCTGCACCATTGATTGCAACCCGGCATTTACTCATATAGGATCCTCAGTCACCAGCATTGCTTGCTCTGACTTGGCAAGCATGGTTTTAACCCTCAACATAATATGCTCTGACGTTAAACCGTACTCCTTCCGCACATCCTCTCCCTTCCCAGAAGCCCCAAAAGACTTGATCGCAATAATATGCGCATCAGGAACGGAAAAGGCATGCCAAACACTGGCAATACCGGCCTCAATAGCAATGCGATGTTGTAAAGAACTGGGAAGAACTTGCTCCTGATAACGCTTTGGCTGTTCTAAAAACCGCTCCATACATGGCAAAGATACAACAATACCATGCACCCCTTCTTGACGTAACATGCGCCATGCATCCACGGCCAAAGAAACCTCCGATCCCGTTGCCAATACAACGTATACTGGATTTTCATCTTCGCACAAACGATAACCCCCTTTGGCTATCTGCGCATGCGCACGAACCGAATATTGAGGCAGAGCCTGACGAGAAAGGACCAGACAGCTCGGATTACGTTCGTCTGCCAATGCTTGGCACCAAGATACCAGTGTTTCCTGGCGATCACAAGGTCGCCAAACTTTTAAATTTGGTATACCTCTAAGATGCGATAATTGCTCAACGGGTTGATGCGTAGGGCCATCCTCGCCTACAGCAATCGAATCATGGGTTAGTACAAATATAACCGGTAGTTTCATCAGTGCAGCCATTCTAATCGCACTCATTCCATAATCAGCAAACACCAAAAAAGTACTGACAAATGGTCGCAAACCCGTGGCAGCTAATCCATTTGCAATCGCAAACATCGCAAACTCTCGCACACCAAAATGGATAAAAGAGCCTACTTTTTTACCAGTCCATACCGCTTGTCTAGCACTACATACACCTGTTGATTCAGATAAATCCGCTGAACCACCCAACAAATTGGACATATTTTTTATCAAAAAAGACAAGCAATGTTTTGAAGAAACCCTTGTTGCTTCTGCAGCCAATGTGGGATCCATTAACTGCTGCATCATAGCATCCACACATAATTCAGATTTCCAAGAAAAGTCTTGCCACGGGGAACATGCACTGGCAGGTCGATTACGCCAAGCTTGGTACACGTCATCTGGAACGTTAAAAGGTGGATATGACCACGATAACTTCTCTCTAACTGCAGCAACGCCGTCTTTACCAAGGGGTTTCCCATGCACAACACACTTATCTTCCCAAGGAGAAGCATAACCAATCTTTGTCTTACAAACCAACAAACTAGGCCGATCACGACAAGATTTTGCTTGTTTAAAAGCAAGATCTATTGCCTCAGGATCATGCCCATCGACAGAATCAATAACCTGCCAACCATAGGCCTGAAACCGCTTAACCACATCTTCTGCAAACCAACCTTTCACCGAACCATCAATAGAGATCCCATTATCGTCCCAACAAACAATCAAATTTCCCAAAGAGAAATGACTGGCCAATGAACACGCCTCGTGAGAAACACCTTCCATCAGGCACCCATCACCGACCATGGCATAGACGAAATAGTCAGGGAAATCCGGACGCCTATCCTGATAAAATGATTTTGCCATTGCCATCCCAACCGCATTGGCTAACCCTTGTCCCAAGGGGCCTGTTGCAACATCTATCCCCAAAGCAGGGTCACGCTCAGGATGACCTGGGGTAATGCTACCCAATTGTCTAAATGAAGCCAAATCAGCAAGGCTAATATCAAACCCAACCAAATGTAGTAGCGCATAATACAGAGCAGAAGCATGCCCGTTGGAAAAAACAAACCTATCACGATCCAACCTATCTGGCCGCTTAGCATCAAAACGCAAGTGGCTTCGCCACAATACCGTCACAACATCTGCAAAACCCAATGCAACACCTGGATGACCAGACTTTGCTTTCTCAATAGCATCGATTGCCAACACTCTAAGTGCCGTTGCACAAACAAGGTGATCTTTCATAAAAATACCCAGATTTAAGCCATGATTCTAGCACCCAACCGTTGATAATTCAAGCAATATAGCTAAAACCTAATGAATAGACCCCCAATCATCACCAACGCCAGAAGAAACCTCTAAAGGGACCGCCAAAGCCATGGCATGCTCCATAGCATAAATAAGCTTAGGAAGCACCTCCTCCACCAAATCATCAGGCACTTCAAAAACCAACTCATCGTGCACTTGTAAAATCAAACGACAACGCTCGCCATATGGCTGTAAACACGTATCCGTTGCGCGCATGGCCAACTTAATCAGCTCAGCAGCTGTCCCTTGCATAGGCGCATTGATGGCAGCACGCTCACTAGCTCTACGCAAAGATGCTTGAGAAGAGGCCATATCCGGAAAAAAAATCTTCCGCCCAAGTAACGTTTCCACATAACCTTGCTGCGACGCCTGTGCTCGGCAAGCATCCATATAACGAGCCACACCCTGATAGCGAGCAAAATAAGCATCGATATACTGAGATGCCTCATCACGACCAATCTGCAATTGTTTTGCCAAACCAAAAGCACTCATCCCATAGATCAGGCCAAAATTAATCACTTTAGCATATCGACGCTGTTCCGCATCAACCCTATCGATTGAAACACCAAAGATATCTGCAGCCGTTTGTGTATGGACATCTATCCCTTCTGAGAAAGCCCTCAGCAACGTTTCATCCTCTGAGATATGCGCCATGATACGCAATTCAACTTGCGAATAGTCCAAAGCCACTAACACACATCCATCCGGCGCAATAAAAGCTTTACGAATGCGTCGCCCCTCTTCCGTTCGAATAGGAATATTCTGCAAATTAGGATTTTGAGAAGATAACCGACCAGTAGAAGTGCTCGTTTGCAAGAAACGACTATGAATACGACCTGAATCGTCATCGAGCATCTTCGGCAACGCCTCAACATACGTCGACTGCAACTTAAACAAACTACGATAGGACAGCACACACTCGGGTAATGCATGATTTTCAGATAATCTCTGTAAAGTTGACTCCGAAGTAGAGGGCATGCCCGTCGGTGTTTTCTCAAGTATTGGAATATGCAAAACATCGTACAAAATGGTTTGTAATTGCTTTGGCGAAGACAAGTTAAACGGATGTCCTGCTAATGCATGCGCTTGTAATTCAAGTTCCTGTATACGTGAGGATAAATCCTTAGCCTGCAAAGCAAGAACCCCAACATCAATCAACACCCC
>CAXGBK010000103.1:0-8892 GCA_964008345.1 uncultured Coxiella sp. | reverse complement strand
TTCATGCGTTGGCTAAGCAATACCCATCGCAAGCCATCACTTTGGTCGTTCAGTGTAGCAAGACCTTAAACTACGTAAAGAAAACCTGGCCTGAACATTATGTTTTGCTTTTACCATTTGATATGCGTTATATTGTCCGTCACTTTATACATGTTACCAACCCTTCGGTTGTTGTGATCGTTGAGCGTGCATTGTGGCCCAATTTATACAATATCTTAGCTAAGAAAAATATCCCAAGAGCGCTTATTTCCGGACGGTTATCTAATAAGTCATTCTATTACTACAAGTATGTGAGTACATTTATTGCACATACTTACGAACAATTAGAATGGCTTATACTACAAGACAAGCAAACACGCAATAGGCTGAGAGAGCTTGGTGTCGATCAGAAAAAGTTACAAGTAGGCGGTAATTTAAAATATTGTGTGGAAAGCGTTTCTCCTGCGGAATTTAACAAGATACGTGCTAAGAGAGTAACTTGGCTGGAGCTTCAAAAAGAAACGTTTGTGATAATCGGGGTAAGTACGCATGCGCAGGAAGAGGCTGTTTTACTAGAGTCGGTTATATGGCTTCGCCAGCAACATCCTAAAAAGGCTATACATCTAATTTTAGTGCCAAGAGATATTACCAGATCATCGGAAATCGCAAGGCTGTCAGAGCGCTATCATTTGCGCCCCAGTTTCTTTTCAGAGGGTGTGCAAAAAGATAGTGATGTCTATATCTTAGATGTTATGGGAAAGATGTGTGCGTATTTGCCTTGGGCAGATTGTGCTTTTATTGGTGGCAGTTGGATTGACGTAGGAGGGCATAATCCACTGGAAGCAATCAAGATGAGGGTTAGTGTCCTCACTGGGAAGAATTATAGCAATTTTCAGATGGTATGGGACGATTTAGCAACACAGAAAGCCGCGTTAATTATGCAAGATCAGCAACAATTGCATAAAACTTTAGAAAGATTATTACTCGACAAGCCGTATCGAGATAGCATGGTTGCGCGAGCCGCGTTGTTATTAGCATGCGGAAAAAAAACTTTGGCACTCTATATGGAGGTATGGGGTCTATTACTCAAAGGGTTATAGGCTTTGAAAGGGTTTTCTGTTGCAAAAATCGCAAATAAAAAAATAAATGTTTCTGCATCCATATAACTTTAAGCATCTTTTCGGCGAGTAGTAGCAAAAATATATGATGGATATCTACATGCGTAAATAAGTGGAGCGCATACAAAAATGGGATCCGAAAAAAGTATACCGATGCGAGATTGATAACCGTTGAAACGACACTCTGGTCGATAGCTTGTAAGCTTCTTAGGCTGATTTGACAAGCAACATGCAGCCCTATACCAGCAAGCATGAGTTGCATAGGTAGAAGGCTAGTATGCGCAAGGGTTTGCTCAGGGACAATTATTGGCAGCAGCCAAGGCATAAGGATACTGATCGCAGCAGCAAAACAAGCTATTAAAAAGCTGCCTGTCACCAAGTAAGAGAGGCAGGATTGATAAGCTTGGACATACTTTTTAGCACCATACGAGGTGCTTACTGGGGTCATTAACGCAAGGCCAAACCCCATGCCAGGAAAGCAACCTAGAACACTAAATACCAGATGCATAACAGCAAATCTTGTTAGACCCAGCATCGATTTGGCCTTAAGAAAAAGAATCACAGTGCCGAGATGGTCGAATAGACCCAAAAGAATAACTGGGGCAATGAAATGGAGCATCTTCGTTAGCGATCGATAACAGATTCGAAACGATTTATACAAAAAAGGTTTATAGATAAAAAGTGCAACAATGTAACCCAACGCACCCAATAATTGCGCTAGGACAATGGCAAGGCCTATACCAGTCAAACCGTATTCGGGCGTATAGCTATGGCCTGACATAAATAAAAAGCTGAAAAATAATTGGCATACAACCACCATGACAACAATATAGAAAAAAAGTGAATTTTCATTAAATGCTGAGAAAAAGCCACGTAATGTCAAGATAAGACTGGCTAAAAAAAAGGAGCAAATCTGCAGGCGGAAGTAAATCCGAACATCATCAGAGAAGGTGTCTTGTAGTAGGAAGCGGCGAAGTAGTTGGCCTTCAAAAGTGTAGAGAAAGCATAGGCTGAGTAGTGAAATAATGCAGCAGAGAATAAGACCTGAAATAAGAGCATTTAGATGACTGCCTTTGCCAAGATCCCTGGCTGTGTAGATTTGGACAGCATAACTGACAGCATAGATAAACGTCTTTGGAAAAAAAAGAATCAAACTTATGCTGCCCATAGACGCTAAAGCATCGGTGCCAAGCTGCGCTGTAAACAGCATATTAAGAAAAGGGCTGAGGTTTAATAGCAGCACCCCTAATGCAAATGGGTAGGCATGCCTTATTACAGCTGTGTCTAACAGTTTGTGAAGAGAAATACTTAGCAAAATGGTGAAAAAAAGTACATAAAGTCAATATTAACAAGTTTTAAAGGCAAATGCTATAGGAAAGTATGCTGATCTGGTATGCAGAGAATAACGATAATACATTATGACAAAAGGAACTTGATACGTTATAAACACGTTAAATAAAAAGGCTATTGTAGAAGCAAAAGAATATTTTTCCTAAAAGAATTGAGACAGAAGAGATGTAAAATATCGGTAACAGAATGTAGCCGTTTATGTCAATATTATAAGTTAAATCATGTGTTAAGGAGGTGGGTGTGAATATTTAGTGCTGGTGAAAAGATACTTGACACCCAGCTATAGGAGAGATTGAGTCAAACAACATGATTGCTAATGGTTGCGAAGTTTAACTGAATTGTATATATTCGACATTCAATGGTATTTTTTAAAAATGCAAAGGTTTCATGATGCAGTTAAAAAGCATATGCGTATTTTGTGGCGCACGTAATGGCAACGATCCAAGCATACGACAAATGGTTTCGATGGTTGGGGAAATGTTAGCAGAGCACAACATTTCTATCGTTTTTGGCGGCAGTAATAGAGGGTTAATGGGCGTTGTGACAAACGCGGCTTTGTCAAAAGGTGGGAAAGTAATCGGCGTGCTACCCGATGTTTTAGAGGGCATAGAAACCGTTCACCCAAAAGTCGATATGATTATACGAACACCATGTTTGGCAACACGAAAGCAGAAGATGATGGATATAGCCGATGCTTTCTTAATTCTACCCGGGGGGTACGGAACCCTCGATGAGCTCTATGAAATATTGGTACTCAGAAAAATTAAAACCAATCAAAAGCCCATTATCTTGTTTAATCCAAAAGGATTTTGGAACGACACACTTAGCCAGATAAGACACCTTGTCCGAGAAGGCTTCGTTAGTGATGATGAGCAGCTAATTTTCAATACGGTTAACAGTTTGCAAAGTCTAAACAGCTTGCTAGAGCAGAGAATTGAACAACCAGCATAGGTTCGTTATCAAGTATCTCTCCAGCCATGCTCCTTAAGAAAGGCCTGGTATGTTTTGGGATAAAAATACACTTTGTCATCATCATAGACGATAAGTTTCGTTGCAATTTTCTTTAGGTAAACCTCATCATGACTGACCATGATTACCGAGCCTTTGAATTGATCAATGGCTTCCATCAGCGCTTCGGCAGACTCCATATCAAGGTGATTCGTAGGCTCATCCAACAATAAAAGGTTTTTAGGACTCAATAGCAATTGGCCTAACATTACGCGGCTTTTTTCTCCACCGGATAACACGGAGATGGTTTTTTTTGCTTTATCAGAGCTAAAAAGCATGGTCGCACATACTTGCCTAATGGCTTGGTCGTTAGCGTTAGCATTCGAATGGGCTAGCTGTTCTAAAATAGTATATTTGGGATTGAGGCGCTGAATATTGGTTTGACCAAAATAGCCCGCTACAACTTTACTATGTTGCGCCATTTTACCGGATAGAGGGGTTAAATCCCCTGCTAATAACCGAAGAAGAGTTGACTTACCTTTACCATTTTTGCCAACAACACAAATTTTATCCCCGAAGTTGACCTCAAAAGACAGGTTCTGGATGAGTAGCTGGTCTGGGTGATAGCCAAATGACAGGTTTTTTGTTTGTATCTGGTACTCTCGGCTACTGAATGGCGTAAAGGGAAAGCAAAAAGCAAGTTCTTCTATTATTTGCATTTTCGCAATCGTTTCTTCCTTAGCCAGCATTTTTATTTTGGATTTTGCTCGGCTTGCAGTATGTGATTTGGCTTTAAAGCGATCGATCCAGTCTTGGGTTTTTTGCCGATTTTTCTCTTGGTTTATTCGCGTTTGCTCTCGGATGGCCTCTTCCTCAGCAACTTGCTGGTAAATTTTATCAGTTGTCCCTGCCGTTTTCCTAAGCGTACCACGATGCATGTAGAGTGTATGGCTAATGATGCTATCCATAAACATCCTATCGTGCGTGATTAAAATAAGTTCTTGCTGCCAGTTTTGCAGAAAAGATTTGAGCCATTTACTAGAGTGTATATCGAGGTAGTTTGTGGGTTCATCAAGTAATAAAAGGCTTGGTTCTTGCAGTAAAACTTTAGCCAAATTGATTTTAACTTGGAAGCCGCCAGAAAAGTCTTTAGGATGGGAAAGCATATCGTCGACACTAAACCCAAGACCCATGAGTATTTTTTCGGCTTTCCATGTCTCATAGCAGCGATCCTCAGGCAAGATGCTGCTTACTTCGTCAATGACCGTATCGTGTTGAAAGTGCAAATGTTGCTGCAGATACCCAATGTGATAAGACTTAGGCAGTGCAATGGTACCTGAATCCGGCTCAAGCTGTCCCATGAGGATTTTTAAAAAAGTCGATTTACCACAGCCATTGCGACCAATAAGGCCAACTTTATCTCCAGGCGTAATGATGCACTGCACATCTTCAAATAAGGGCGCTCCTTGAAAAGATATGCTAAGATCTCTGATTTGAACCATTTTCTACGTATGTTTTGCGTGTGCAATAATACCATATGAGCCGTTAACTAGCAAAGGTTTTTCAATAAGTAGTGGCGCATTCGTATGCAATTGAATGTAGCATTGTAACCTAAGCATAGGATTTAGAGCAGCCAACATTTTTGCAACAGACTAAGGATAGTTTCAAGCAAGAATAGGTGTTTTTGACATACACGAATAAATATATTAGATTTGAGTATTTTATAGGCAATATTGGACATTAGGTTTTTAAGAAGTAATAAATTCATAGTGCCACTATCAGCATCAGCGCTTGCTGTTTGTGGAGTGTCGACAATTCACGGGGGAGATATGGAAACCGTTCAAGAAAGAGCATGGGATCAGCTTGGCTTAGATCAGACGCAAAGAATTCCACCCACGTTGTTATTTGGATTGATCAAATCAGCAGGTTACGAAGTCTGCTTGGATCCTAATGAAGACCCTGTACAAGAAGTTATAAAGGCGCTGCATCCATTTGCAGACAGAAAAGGAAAAGAGCTATACAACATGGAGCATAAAGCCTGGTTAGATAATATACCTTCAGCAGAACAACAAACATTCTTACAAAAGATATCCATTTCGGAAGCACTACCTAAAATAAAAAAAGATCAACGTTACTCAACGGTCTTATTTGGTGGATTTGCCTCTAGACGCGATACCCGCCAAATGATCGCCCTCGAAGCAACAAAGGGCCTAAAGCTAGATCAGCTCAATATGGTTCTTACCGTTACAGGGTCTAGGCCAATGGATCTAAAACGAGAGCTTGAGTTTCTAAAGTATCCTCACGCATTAAAGGCAAACCAACAAAACGAAAGTTTTATATTTAGCGAAAACAAAGAAGATTTTGCAAGATCATTAGCTGTCGGTTTGGACCAGCTACATTTTATCGATAGTCCCATTCATCCGGAGATATATAAAGAAAAACAAGAAAGAGCCACAACATTTGATAACGCAATTTCGCTTGGACAGTTCTTGAAAAATAAAATGGAGTTAGGACTAATGACCGAAAATGAACACATCATACTGTGTTTAGAGGAGCCTTTTTGTTTAAGAATGGGGATGATTATAAAAGATATTTTGTCCAATTATATCAATAACCCTATCACGGTATACAGTGGGAAGACAAGCGCACAACAGACCTCAATCGTGAATGCTATTAACCAAGCCTACATGATACCTAAGGCAAAGCAGCACTATCTCGAAAACATCGAGCCTAGATTGAAGAAATATTGTCAAAAAGCAAATAAATGATAGGTTTCGTCAAAAAGCAAGTGCGTAAGTAAAAAAGCACATAACCGATAATATACGTTTAGGCAAACAATATTATGAAAAAGGCGTGCTTTTAAGCTGGAAGATGAGGTTGGGGCTGATGCACTTTATAAGCAACTAAAATAGCCTCGTAAACGGTCTAGTCAGGCAACCGTGCTGCTATTTAAGGCAGTAGCAAGGGAAAACTTGCAATTTCCTATAAAGTAGCTGTAAGCTCCTCTCAAGGAGCGTTATAAAAGGAAATAGAGCGTGCTAAGAAAAATAGAGGGTCCAAAGCTCTCCAGCATCATTTTATGTTTTTTGTGGAATAATGTACTTGCCATGGAGCTCAGCCCATGCAAAGAAATACGTGTCTGGATACATGGGACTTGTCGCTCATCTATATATCATCACCGCCATAATAGGTTTTGTGCGCATATTTTTCCAACCAAAAAAGATGAGGTATACGATAGCCTGTTCGAGGGTTACCTTAGCAAAACAGAGGGGGATGTTAGCGATTACATGAATAAGCTTGGGGTTGCCAAAATTCCATCCGGACACATTATACTTGGCAATTACAGCGGGGCTGGTACAAGGCGTGATAAGGTGCAAGATGCTTCGATGGGGAAGAATATGGAGCAAGATGCCGATGAAATAGCAAAAGACATCTACCAATCCTTAATAGCATTAGATAGACAAGATCCCTTACCTCCTGTGCATATTCAAGGGTTTAGTAGAGGGGGTTTTACGGCATTATTGGTTGCCGAAAAACTCAATAGATGGATTAAAGATGCAGGTAGCACACAAATACAGGTGGCCACTAAACTATCTGAGTCAACCGTTGCTTTTTCTAAGAAAGCACAGGCTCTTAAACAAAAAAGTTTGACAATTAGGGTTTTTAGCAGTGATCCAACACCAGGTTTTACGAAGGGGAGACCAAAAGGCATTATAGATTTTGACAGCAGTGAGACAAAAGTAGAAAACGAAGTGTTCACTTATTACAATACCAACCACAATGTCTGGGGTTTTGAAGGAGAATCTTCTAATCAAATACGGTCTGCAATATTAGCGCTTAATAAAGATCAGCATGTTTTAACAGGGGCTTTTGGACATAACTCCTTGCAGAGTATTTACAAAAATGACATGCGCGAGGTAAAAATATTTGACGATGTCATCAAAAAAAAGCACCAGAATATACCGCGCTACGTGAATGCGAAAACACTTGGAGCAACCGTTTCTCTTGGTCTTGTTGCACAGCAAATACGAAGTAACCAACATTATACATCAGAAGAGGCAGAAGGGTTTTTACAAGCTATGCGCACAAGTATGAATAAAAGATTGCATGAGCATATCACCAATCAGCACCAAGATATTCGGTATGAAGATTTTTTATGCGCTGGGTGGGATAAAAAATACTTAAAAAAAGAAACGTACTACAAAAAAAATGAAAGACAAAAGGATACTCCTCCAATGGTAGGTATTGCTGATGCAGAAGACTTGATGAAAATTAATGAGGTTCTTAAAGACAGTTTGTATCATCCAGATGCAAAAGGTTTATTTCGGCACCACACATCAACCAAGCGGCAGAGAAAAATTCTTGGGGATGGCTACGGCGCTATACTCGAGCATGTCAGGGCACAATCACGACTGTATATCGGCCAGACAATAGCGCCACCAACAGCATATGAACTTGACCGAGTTTTGCACGATTTCAATGTAGAACTTCACCAAACAAAAATTCATAGAGAAACAGAGGATAGGCAAAAACAAGTATTCGATATCATCCATGCATTGAAAGAAAAGATCAAAAAGAGAAGGGATAGGTTATGGACCAGAGTTCTTGATAAAAAAGATCAAAGGGATAAACTCCACAAGATAAATCAGCAGAAGGCAGATAATGAAAAAAAGATCCAATTAGCTCTAAGAAAGGGAAGTGCAGAAGCGAAGCAATATATTGCCGATAATATACGCTTGGATAAGCAATATTATGAACGAATGCTTACTTTTAAGCTCGAGAGGGAGATTAGGGCTTATGATCTTTTGTACGCACGTTTGTGCTATTTAATCACCGAGGAGGATGTTTTTTCTGATGAGAATGTAGCACGACTAAAAGACTTATCTAAGCAGGTTAATTCGTGCCTGGTTACACAGCGACTATCTATGAAACATACGGTCCAAATTGGTAGAAAACATCACCAGAAAAACTAATCAGCTGAAAGGCTATCGATAAACGGAACAAATTGGCAGTACAAAGGTTTGGCAAAAGTTGGGCGTAAAAAAAGCTTGTGCTGTTGTTTTTGCCAAAGTTTAATAACAAGGCTGCTATTTGGCTGATTAGCATGAGGGGCTATTAATATTCCACGATCATCCAGCTGTTCAATCCAGGAGAACGGCAACTCCCCATAAACCCCACAAGCAACTAAAATAGCATCGTAAGGAGCCCTCTCTGGCCAGCCTTTTTGCCCATTAGCGTGATGAATAGTAATATTATCGAGTTCACAAGCATGGATAGATACCTTTGCACGCTTACATAAGGTTTGTATACGCTCAATACCGACTACATGGTTAAATAACGAACTCAAAATAGCGCACTGGTACCCAGATCCAGCCCCAATTTCCATAACCCGACGTGTATTAACAACATTACGGAGCAGTAAGTCGGTCATGATAGCCACCATAAAAGGTTGTGAGATGGTTTGATCACAGCCAATAGACATCGCATGATCTTCATT